>CAIWCQ010000126.1 GCA_903911165.1 uncultured Actinomycetes bacterium
ACGGACTCGGCCTGCTCGACGCCGATGTGGTCTTCGCCGCAGAGAAGGAACTGCGGCGCTGGGACGGCCCACTGACCGGATACGAAATCCATCACGGACTCCTGACCCGCTGCGCCGAGAGCACCTGGTTCACCGCCGAGGGCACCGCGCAGGGCTACCGACGCGACCAGGTGTTCGGCACCCACTGGCACGGCTTGCTGGACAACGACGACTTCCGGCGGGACTGGATCGCCACCGCCGCAGCGGCGGCCGGCCGGACCGGATTCCGGGTGTCCGGCGACGTCAGCGTGTCTGCGCGTCGCGACGCCCAACTGGAGGTGATGGCCGATCTGCTGACCGCCCACCTTGATCTCGATGCCGTGCTGGGACTGCTGGACGGTCCGCCGCCGGTCCGCCCGACCATCACCACTGCCGTCGGCCTGCCGACACGCACCCGTCGCCTACTCTGACGCCATGCCCCCTGACGTCCTGCCAAGCTGGAGAGTGCCCGCGGTGGTATTGGCGGCAGTCATAGTGCTCAGCGGCTGTTCCACCACGGTGTCGGGCACCGCAACGTGGCCGGGGGCTGTCCTTGAGCAGGCGATGCTGCGCCAATCCGATTTCCCGGCCGGGGTGCTGTACGACCGGATCATCGAGGACCCCGGTCAACCCGACGGTGCCGGTGAGCCCGGCCCGATGTTGTCGCGGCCGCAGGGGTGCTCGAATGCACTGACCAACGTGATCGCTCAGTCGGCCGAGCGCGGGCCCGGGAGCGCGGCCAAATACGCGGCGTCCTACGACGGGGCACGCATCGCCATGACCCTGCTGTCGTGGAATCTGGACCTCGACAAGATCGAAGCGGCGGCCGGCCGCTGCGCGAAGTTCGAGGCCTTCTTCGATCCGGACTCCCCGGGCATCCCCATCACTACCGCCGAGTTGCCTGGTCTGGAACCTGGCGGGCTGGGTTATGAGCAGACGATGAAGCTGCGAAACTCTGCCAGCAGCATCTTCATGGCTTTCCAGAACATTGGTGATCACGCGGTTTTCGGAATTGCGCTACCGGCCAGTAACCCTCGTATCGAGGCCAAAGCCGAACTGCCGCAGACGTTTCTGGATGTCTTCGCCAAGCAGGTGGCCAGAATCCGTTCGTCCTGACTGCCGCACGCAGTGTGATCCAGAGAAACCGCTTCGTCGGCCCTCGACGCGGAGTACCGTATCCCGATGGTTGCGACGCTGATGACCGTCGACGGATTCCCGGTGCCGGTGAGTGTCGCCGGATCGGACAGAGGGCCCTACGTCGTGGTGTTGGGCGCGGCTGCGCACCCTCCGGCCGCGTATGACGTGCTATGTCAACGCCTGCATATCGCATCGATCCGGACCGTTGTCATCGGCGCTGATAGCCGGCTGCATCACAAGGCGGTGACGGCCGTACTGGATACCCTGGAGGTCCCCTGGGCGGTGCTCGTCGGAGACCGGTTCGGGGCCGAGTTGGCGTGGGAGGCCGCGGCGGCGCGGCCCGATCGGTTCACCGGGCTGGTGGTGATCGACCGTGGGCATCCGCGCGTTCCCGATCCGCAGGGCGTGATCAGGGACCCGGACTGCCCGCCGGTCGAAATGAACACCACGGCCGTGGGGGCCAGCCCGGCAGCGCGGGCGATGGTCCGGGCCAGCCAGAGGTTCGTCTACGGCGACTTCCGGTTGGTGGAATCCGCCGGCCGGCGCAGTGCCGCCGAGTCGACAGCCCAACTGGCCGCCGAGATCGTTCTACGCTCCAGCACCTGTTAGGTACGCCCGGGTCCCGGGGGGAAGCGAGACTGATGGCTGATACGCCCGTCTGGGTCATTCCGGCCATGACAGCGGCGTCGAGCCTGCTGGGCACGGTGGTCGGCGGGCTGGTCGGGTACTGGACGTCGACGAAAATGCACGAGCGCACGTCGGCCGCCGAGGAGTCGCGGAGCCGCAACACGCTGCTGCGCGAAGGCGCGATCGCGTTCATCACCGGGATCGAAAAACTAAAAGCAGGCACCGCGCTGGAGCGGATAGCCCAGCGGTGGGGGCCGGCGGCCGCGCTGGTGATGTCACCCGAGACTGATGACGAAGAAGCCCTCGAGGCCGCGAGAAGGATCTATCCGGGGATTGAAGCCGGCGGGGGACGGATGCGAATTTTGATGCAACTGGCCAAGGAGACCGGAGTTCTCGACAATGAAGCGCGGGAAGTCACGTCACTGCTCTCTGAAATCCGGCTGGCGGCGCCGGCCGATGTCGCTGACAGCGCTCAGCGGGTCGCCTACACCGCGATTGCCGCGCAGTTGACCGATGTTGCGGCGCCGGAACTCAACCGACACGCCACCTTCAAGTACAACTCGGCGGTGAACGAGTTCTTCAATCGGGTGCGACACCATATGAGGGTCGAAGACATCGAATTCGACGTTATCAACGAAAATCTCTTGATGGAAGTGCTTGAGCTGGAACGTGATTCGAAGTCCGAGCGCGCGCAACCCTGACGTCTAGCGGGTGATCCCACGCATGATCAGATCCGTCATCGCCTCGATGTGAGCCTGGGCGTCGAGGGGGCCGTCGAGGTCATCGAAGTACGACGAGATGCCCGTCAGGCTGAATGCCGCTTCGGCGCCATGGGCCACCAGAAAGAACAGGGCCCGCATCGTGATCGGATAGATCATGCCTGCGGTCTCCAATCGGCGCAGCAGTGCGCTGAAATGGGGAATGAGGGCGTAGAGGCTGGCCGCCATGATTACCTCGAGTTGCGGGGTTCGGCGCAGACCCTCCATGTTCATCAGCTGGCAGAACTCGGGGCGATGTTCGTTGACCACCATGAAACTGCGGATGATCTCGCGGACCTCGGCCAGGTCGTCTGCCGGCACCGGTCGGGCGGCCCGTTCAGCCTCCATCGCGGCGAACATCGTCGTGAAGCCGTGGGTGATCGCGGCTTCGAAGATCTCCCATTTGCTGCCGAAGCGCCGGTTCAACGCACCGTGGCTCAGTCCGAGTCCGGTTGCCACCGTCCGCACCGACATGCCCTCGTAGCCATCGGCCGCGAACGCCTTGAACGCAGCCTCGAGGAGGACGTCGTCCTCATGGATCCGGGGCCGACCGCGGCCACGCTTGATCGGGGGCGCATCCATGGGCGAAATAGTAGACGGCGCGACGTTAATCCTTCGCGCCATTCACTCGCAACAGCCGACTATATTGTCGGCAGTAATCTACTAATGTAGGTTCCGACCAGGGGCGGCTGCTCCGGCATCATTGAGCGATGGAGGTTTCCACGATGGCATCAGGCCCGGCGACGCGTAGCGTCGAGGAGCTTCGCACCGCTTTGAACAGCTGTTACTCAGCGGTGGAGGGATTGTGTGCCGGGCTCGATGAGGCCCAGTGGGCGGTGCAGTCGCTGTGCCCGGAGTGGACGGTACGCGGGGTGGTTGACCACCTGACCAGTGTCGAGGCGGTGCTGGCCGGTTGGGTGCCCGAGGACGCCGCGGCGGTCCCGCCGTTCGAGCGGGCCGGGGAATTCCTGGCGCGGACCGCGGGCCTGCACGGGGCGCAGTATCTCGATGAGGTTCGGGCGGTCTTCGCCAGTCGCCGGCGCGATCTTGACGCGCTGTCGCAGGCCGATGTGGAGCGCCCGTCATTCACGCCGGTCGGCCCGGGTACCTACGGGAAGTTCCTGGCGATCCGGGTGTTCGATTTCTGGGTTCACGAGCGCGACATCACCACACCGTTAGGCCTGTCGACCGACGACACCGGGGTGGCCGCCGAGATCGCGCTGGCTGAGGTCGAAGGCTCGCTGAGTTACATCGTCGGCAAGAAGGTGGGCTTGCCCGACGGCAAGAGCATCGTCTTTCACCTCGACGGTCCGATCGCCGCCGACTATGCCGTTGCCGTAGACGGACGCGCCAAACGAGTTGAGCGCGTTGATAATCCAGACGTGGAAGTGAATACCGACTCGACGACGTTCATCCAGTTGGCCTGCGGGCGCATTGATCCGCAAGGCCCCATCGACGCGCGCGCGATCACCTGGACCGGCGATGCCGAACTCGGTGAGCGCGCCGCTCGCAATCTTCGGTACACGATGTGACCGGGCGTCCGGAGTCCGTCGACTTCCACTTCGATGTGATGTGCCCGTATGCCTATCAGACCTCGCTGTGGATTCGCGAGGTCAGCAGATTGACAGGGCTGCAGGTGAACTGGCGCTTCTTCAGTCTCGAGGAGATCAACCGCGTCGAGGGCAAGAAGCATCCCTGGGAGCGCGAGTGGTCCTACGGGTGGTCAATGATGCGCATCGGTGCGTTGCTGCGGCGGCAGTCGATGGCTGACCTGGACGCCTGGTACGCCCGGGCCGGCCGGGCCCTGCACGTCGAGGGGCACAAGCCGCACGAGCGGTCCGTCGCTCGTCACCTGCTGGCCGAGTTGGGTATGGATCCCGATCTGGTCGATGCGGCGATCGCCGATCCCAGTACCCACGACGAGGTGCGTGCCGAGCATCAGCGCGTCGTCGATGCCAACGGTTACGGGGTGCCGACACTGTTCTTCCCAGACGGTCAGTGCCTGTTTGGGCCGGTGCTCGTCGACCCGCCGACCGGGGATGCGGCCGTGCGACTCTGGGACGCCGTCGTCGCGTGGACGGAGTTCCCGCATCTCTACGAACTGCAGCGGCCGAAAACCCCCGCCGATGAGCAGGCGATCGCCACGGCGTTCCGCCCCTACCTGCAAGCCCGAGACTGGGTGTCGATCAACCGCGGTGAAGTCGTCAACATCGACAAACCGACCGACAGCTAGGTGCGGTGACGCTCGCCTCGTAGCAACGTGTAGCACTATTCGCTACACTAGGGCGATGGCCAAAATTATCCCGCAGCGAGAACTACGCAACGACAACGCGAAAGTGATTGAGGCCGTGACGGCGGGAGAGACGTTCATCGTCACCCGCAACGGGGAACCGGTGGCCGAACTCAGGCCGATCCGGGCGCACCGGCGCACCTTCGTCAGCCGTAAGGACATCGATGAACTGGCTGCGGCCGACGTCCGAATCGACCACCGCCGTTTTCGCGCGGATCTTGATGCTGCCTTCGATCAGGGCATCACGCGGTGACCGGGGCCGGGCTGCTGGACACCTCGGTGGTGATCGACTGGCACGACCCCGCGGTGCGGGCCGCGTTGCCCGACGAGGTGGCGATCTCGGCCATCACCGCCGCCGAATTGGCGGCCGGGCCACTGCTGGCCGGGGATGCGGCGGAGGCGGCCAGGCGACAGGCCCGACTCCAGGAGGTCGAGGCGACGTTCGAACCCATCCCGTTCGACGCTGCCGCCGCACGCAGTTACGGCCTCGTGGCAGCGGCTGCGCTGGGCAACGGCCCGCATCCCCGGACGAGGTTCGCAGACCTGCTGATCGCCGCCACGGCGCACACCCGCGGCCTCGATCTCTACACCCGCAACATCGCCGACTTCGGCGGGCTGGAAGACCTGATCCGGGTGGTCGGAGTCTGAACCCCGGCTAGCGAACCCCGTCCAGCTGCGCGCCACTCTCGTCGACCTGGCGCACCGGCCCGGTAAACCATTTCTTCACCGAGACGTGCCAGTAGATCCACAGCAGGATGAATGTGCTCCCGACGAGCAACGGGGTGTAGTTGACAAACTTCCACTCGAAGCCGGCGTCCCACGGAACGCCGCCCAGCGAGGTCGGGAACATCGCGACGATTGAGGTGAGGATGATTTCGGCCAGCGCGAGCGGGGCCATCCACCGGTAGTGCTTGCCCAGATTCCAGCTACCCACCGCAAAGGAATCACCGGCTTTGAGGCGGTAGTAAATCGGCACCGCGAAGGCCAGGTACAGCCCGACCACGCCGATGGAGACCACCGCGAAAAAGGCGATCGGCACTGGTGCGCCGTTGATGTCGACCTCGACCAGGGCGGGCAGCGTGATGATCGCCGCGATCACTGCGGTGATGATGACCGCGTTCGCCGGCACCCGCCGGGAGTTCACCGCCGACCACAACCGATGTCCGGGCACCGCGCGGTCACGGCTGAAGGCGAACAGCATGCGCGAGGCACTGGTCTGGCAGGCCGTGGTGCAGAACAGCTGTCCGGCGGTGGAGATGAACAGCACCACCGCGGCCCACTTGGACGTCAGTGCCTGGCTGAAGATCGACGCCACTCCGCCGCCGGCCGCCGACACTCCGTCGGCGTCCTGCACCGCGAACAGGAAGGACAGCAGGAGAATCCAGCCGCCGATTGCCGAGTAGAAGATCGATCGCCAGATGCCCTTGGCTGCGGAATCGGCGGCACTGCGGGTTTCCTCGGACAGGTGGGCTGAGGCGTCATACCCGGTGATCGTGTACTGGGTGAGGATCGCCGAGATCGGCAGAACGAACAGCAGCCAACCCCACCCGGACGTGGATCCACCGAACATGCCGCTGTTGTTGACGGTCCGGGCGAAGACTTCACCGACGGTGGCGTGGCGCTCCGGAACCAGGAAGAGGATCGCGATCACCGTTGCCGCACCAGCCACATGCCACCACACTGAGATGTTGTTGATCATGGCAAGCAGGTGGCTGGAGAAGATGTTGATGACCGCCACCACCACCAGGATGATCAGAAACATCGCGAATACCCGCCGC
>CAIWCQ010000127.1 GCA_903911165.1 uncultured Actinomycetes bacterium
CATGATCAGCGGTATCCGCATCATGATGCAGTGATGTTATGATGTATTTGTGCGAACGACCGTGGATTTACCCGATGAGTTGCATCGTCAAGTGCGTGCCATCGCCCGCGATACCCGCCGCACCTTCAGCGATACGGTGGCCGATCTGATGCAGCGCGGGCTGAACCCTGCCATTCCGGCAGCAGTGTCGCCCAGCCCGAGAACCGGCCTGCCGGTCGTCACCCTCGGCACCGTGTTCACCACCGACGACGTCCGCGCCGTGGACGACGAGGAGTGACAACGCTCTTGGACGCCAACGTGCTGGTGGCCCTGATCGTGTCCGACCACGTTCACCATGACGCGGCGGAAAACTGGTTCGCCGGTGTGGACGACTCGTTCGCCACCTGTCCGATCACCCAGGGGAGCCTCGTGCGGCTCCTCATGAGAGGTGGGCAGAGCGCCGAGGACGCCCACGCGGTTGTGACGGCCCTGACCGGGAACTCGAGACACCAATTCTGGCCCGACAGTGTCTCTTTCACCGATTTCGCACTCCGTGGGGTCATCGGGCACCGTCAGGTGACCGATGCCTATCTCGCCCAGTTGGCGCGGGCCAACGGGGGCACCCTCGCCACCTTCGATCGCGGACTCGTCGCACTGCACCCCGACGTCGCCGAACTGGTGCCCGCCGCGTCGTGATCGAACGACACTGAGCCGGCGCAGTTCCGCGCGGGGCGGTTGGACTGAGCGGAACGCGAATGTCGAGGCCTGTTGATGACCGACACCGTTGTAAGCCCGGCCCATCCACACTGACGTGATGACGGAGTTGAACCCCTCCAGTTGGTTCACTCTGCGATGGCCCCTTTCGTATCCGTTCGTATTCGTGTGTAATACATTCATGGAGAGGCCGGGATGTTCGACCTTGATTTGCTCACCAGCACCGACCCGTTTGAAATCGACACTCAAGCCGCCCACCTGTTCAAACACCCCAACCGTGGCATCGACGACATCCGCGAGGTTTGGGCCTCAGACCCACTGTTCTACCCTGCCAAACCACCAGCCCATTGGCTCATGGTCGCTGAGGTCGCCGGTGGCACCGTACTGATGGTCCCGCTGGGCCCGTCCCGCGAAGGAGATCCCACCCAGTGCCGGCCGATCGGCTGCTATCCAGCATCCAAAGAACTTGCCGACCAATACTGGAGAGATAGATGACAGATCAGATGACCCCCGATGAGGAATTCGAGTTCTACGCGCGTCCGGAAAACCAACAGCCCCAAGGTCCCGGGCGGCGCCGACTCACCGCCACCGTGCCCGTGCGGTTTCCGGCAGAACTCCTAGAGCGAGTTCGCGCGGCCGCCGCGGCCGAGGATCGTTCAGTCTCGTCCTGGATCCGCCGCGCCGTCGAGAGCGAATTACGTCACCCCGCCTGAGCGCAGCGCCGAACTGGTGCCCGACTAATTCGCCTTCATGATGCGCTCTGACACCGTGAGCATCATTTTTCTCGGCGTGTAGCGATAGGCACTGGCCAGCACCGCATTCTTCAGCCCTGAGACGACCGTCGGCGTCGACTTGTCAATGGCGGCCATCGCAGTGTCGACGACCTGCTGAGAGGTCTGCCGGCCACTCGTCAGGAACTCCTCGCCGGTACGCGCGAAGAACTCCGTCTCGGTGGCACCCGGGCACAGCGCGAACACCCGAACTCCGGTGGACTTCGTCTCCTGCCACAGCGCCTCGGTGAAGGACAACACGAATGCCTTGGTGGCGCCGTAGACGGCCATACTCGGGGTGGGCTGAAAGGCTGCCGTCGAGGCGACGTTGATGACCATTCCGCGCCCGGTTTTCGTCATCGCGGGCAGGAACAACCCGGTGAGTTCGACCAGCGTGACGCAGTTCAACTGGATCTGTGCGGAGTTCTCTGTGACGCCCTGCGTGACGAAGTCGCCGTGCAGGCCGACGCCGGCGTTGTTGATGAGGATGTCGATCTTGCGGCCGAGGGTGCCGACTTTGGCTGCCAGTTCGGCCGCCGAACCCGGCACCGAGAGGTCAGCGGTGATGATGTCGATGGTCAGCCCGGGGTGCTGCTCCAGCAGTCGGGTGCGCAACTGGGCGAGCTTGTCCTCGCGCCGGGCGACCAGCACCAGGTTGGCTTTGCGCTTGGCGAACGCGACGGCGAAATCCTCACCGATCCCGCCGCTGGAACCGGTGATCAGCGCGGTCTGGTTCTCGAGGTTCATGGGCACTCCTGGGGCATGGGGACGACACGTTCGGCGACGCGATGTTGACAACGTGAACTTTACCCATAGTGTTCACACTGTCAACATGAAGGGTGTGACGGTGCCGAAGAACGCCTACCACC
>CAIWCQ010000128.1 GCA_903911165.1 uncultured Actinomycetes bacterium
AGGCGACGTGGTCGTCGGTAGCGTGGCGTCGATGGCAGTGCGAGACTGGCACGCCGACGTTGAGATCACGGTCAAACCCGATGTCGTGATACCCGCTAACGCCCTTGCCACCGTCGGCCAGACCAGCCTGCTCGGATCCATGCACTTGGCGCTGAACCCGCCACTGGGTCAGGCCCCGCGCGGGCGGCTGCAACCCGGCGCGACGGTGGGCCTGAACAAGTCTTCTACCTACCCGTCGACCGAGCAAACGCTGTCGGCGCTCTCGGTGGTAATCAACGGCGGGGGAGTCGGTCAACTCGGAGACATCGTCGCCGAACTCAACGCCGCCCTTAACGGCCGGGAAGGCCAGCTTCGCGATCTGCTTACCCGCCTCAACGATTTCGTTGGCGTACTTGCCACCCAACGCGACAGCATCAACGCGACGGTGGTGTCGCTGAACCGGCTGGCCGGCACGTTCGCCGGTCAACGCGACGTCCTCACCCGGGCGTTGGATCGGATCCCGCCGGCTCTTGATGTGTTGGTTCGCGAGCGCCCGCAACTGACCGCCGCCCTGTCGAAGCTGGGTAACTTCAGCAACCTTGCGGCGGGCCTGGTCAACGACACCCAGGCGGACCTCGTGCGAAATCTTCGCAACCTGGAGCCCACGTTGCGATCGCTAGCCGACGTCGGACCCAAACTTGACACCGCGCTCGCGTATTTCACCGCGTTCCCGTACGGACAGGAATTCATCAATCGCGGGATCCGCGGTGACTATCTCAACCAGTACATCATCTTTGATCTCACCGTTCCGCGGCTGAAGAAAACCCTGATGCTTGGTACCTCATGGGGACAGGAAGGTGCGAAACTTGTTCCTGCACCTGGTGATCCGTGGTACGCCAGCTACACCTACGACCCGATGAACGCGCCATTCAGCGCGCCGCCGACAGAGGTCGCGACGGTTCCTCCGCTCGTTGACACGGTTGCCGCCGTGGCCACGCAAGCCGGTTCGGAGGGCTTCGGTCCGGAGGGCCCGATTGAGCCTGGCTCAGACACCCACGGCGCCGGAATCATGCCGGGGCCCGAACCCGGCGCTGTCCCACCGGACGGAGGCGGCAACTGATGCTGACGCGATTTGTTCGAACTCAGCTCATCATCTTCACGATCGCCTCGATCATTGGCGTCACCGCCATGGTCATGGTCTACATGCAGGCGCCGACACTGCTCGGTATCGGACGGATGACCGTGAAACTTGAACTACCGAGAACCGGCGGGCTGTACCGGTTCTCGAATGTCACCTACCGGGGCGTCCAGTTGGGAAAGGTGACCGATGTGCGCGCCACCCGGGCCGGTGCGGAGGCGACGCTGTCGCTGGCCACCTCACCGAAGATCCCGGCTGATCTGCAGGCGAACGTGCTCAGCGTCTCTGCCGTCGGCGAGCAGTACGTGGATCTGCAACCGCGAACCGATTCCGGGCCCTACCTTCAGAATGGCGCGGTCATCGCCGCCGAGGACACCACCGTGCCACAGGCGGTCGGTCCGATGCTCGACTCGGTAAGCGCCCTGCTCGAGACCATCCCCAAGGAGAAACTCTCGAAACTGCTCGACGAGTCATTCAAAGGGTTCAACGGCTCCGCCGACGATCTCGGCGCACTCTTCGAGTCGTCCTCGACGGTGGCGGCCGACCTCGATGCGGTCGCCGACCGGGCGCGGACACTGATCGACGAGAGCAGGCCACTGCTGGACAGCCAGGTGCGTTCCAGCGACGCGTTGCGGGCCTGGGCACGTGGCCTGGCCGGTGTCACCGGACAACTCGCGGCCAACACCCCGCAGGTGCGAGGACTGCTGCGCGACGGACCGGGGGCGCTCAACGAGGCGTCGCGGTTGCTCGAGCAGATTCAACCGACGCTTCCAGTGCTGCTGGCCAATCTCACCACGGTCGCGCAAATCGGCATCACCTACAACGCTTCGCTGGAGCAGTTGCTGGTACTGCTACCGCCCTTTATCGGATCGCTGCACACGGTGGGATTGCCGCGCAACAACCCGACCGGGTACACCCAGGGAGATTTCACCCTCACCCTCAACGACCCGCCGGCCTGCACGGTGGGTTTCCTGCCGCCCTCGTCGTGGCGTTCGCCGTCGGACCTCTCCGATATCGACACCCCTGATGGCCTGTACTGCAAGCTTCCACAGGACTCGCCGATTGCGGTTCGCGGTGCGCGGAACTATCCCTGCATGGGCCAACCTGGCAAGCGCGCACCGACCGTCGAGATTTGCGAGAGCGAAGGAGATCG
>CAIWCQ010000129.1 GCA_903911165.1 uncultured Actinomycetes bacterium
CCGCGCCATCAAGGCTGAGTGCGGCTCTGCCGCGCCAATAGGCCTGCGTGCGGCTCTGCCGCGCCATCTACACTGGAAACACCCGCGAGAAGAAATGTAATTTGCTGCAGTTCGTGATTTGCTGTAATTCACGGTGAGCGGATCAATAACTCGGCGCGAGCGGATCAATCCAGGACAGGGAGCCATGGCCAGAGCATTTCGACGCATGATCGCCGCTGCGGGAATCGCCTTGGTCGCGATGACGGCATCGGCGCCGGCGAGCCTGGCCGCGATAGCCCCGTCGGTGTCGGCAGCCACCGTGGCATCGGTGCGGCCCATCAATGGCCAGACCGTCGGTGTCGCACATCCGATCATCGTGACCTTCACCAAGCCCGTCGCCGATCGCCAGTCAGCCGAGGAATCCATCACCGTTACCTCACCTGCCAACCTCACCGGCAAGTACCAATGGCTTGACGACAACGTTGTGCAGTGGGTGCCCGATCAGTTCTGGCCCGCTCACTCCCGGGTCACGTTGCTAGCCGGCGGAACCCGCCGTAGCTTCGGCACCGGGGCGACCGTTCTCGGCGTGGGCAAGATTTCCGCGCATACCTTCACAGTGAGCATCGATGGCGTGATCATGCGTCAGATGCCGACTTCGTTCGGCAAGCCCAGATTCGCTACGCCGGTCGGTTCGTTCACCGTGCTGGAGAAGTACAAGTCGATCGTGATGGACTCGCGCACAATCGGGATCCCACTCGAAGACCCGGAGGGTTACAAGCTGACCGTGGCTGACGCGGTCCGGATCACCTGGGGCGGTGTGTACGTTCACTCCGCCCCGTGGTCGGTGGGTTCGCAGGGCTACGCAAACGTCAGCCACGGCTGCATCAACCTGGGGCCTGACAATGCACTCTGGTATTTCAACCAGGTGGGCATCGGCGACCCGGTCGTCATCAACTGGTAGCTGCCGGGATCAACTGGTAGCGCTCGGGACTGGGCCACTCCGGGACCCGGTGTAGTCGACGTTCCAATGCTTGATGCCGTTGAGCCAGCCCGAGCGCAACCGTTCGGGCTTGCTGAGCGGAGTCAGGTCGGGCATGGCATCGGCGATGGCGTTGAACATCAGGTCGATGGTCATTCGGGCCAGGTTGGCTCCGATGCAGTAGTGCGCGCCCGTGCCGCCGAAGCCCACGTGCGGATTGGGGTCGCGCAAAATGTTGAACGCCATCGGGTCGTCGAATACCTCTTCATCGAAATTGGCCGACCGGTAGACCATCACCACCCGCTGGCCCTTCTTGATCTTCACTCCGCCAAGCTCGGTGTCGGACAGCGCGGTGCGCTGAAAGGAGGTCACCGGGGTGGCCCATCGGACTATTTCGTCGACGGCGGTGGCCGGCCGCAGCTTCTTGTAGAGCTCCCACTGGTCACCGAACTCAGTGAAGGCGTGCATGCCATGGGTGATCGAGTTGCGGGTCGTCTCGTTGCCGGCCACCGCCAGCAGGATGACGAAGAATCCGAATTCGTCGTCGGAGAGTTTGTGGCCCTCGACGTCGGCCTGCACCAGCTTGGTGACCAGGTCGTCGCGGGGGTTGGCGCTTCGGTCGGCGGCCATCTGCATGGCGTACATGATCAGCTCGATGGAGGCACCGATCGCGTCGTTGGATGCGAATTCCGGATCGACGTCGCCGACCATTTGGTTGGACCAGTCGAAGAGTTTCTTGCGCTCGTCCTGCGGCACCCCCATCAGACCGGCAATGGCCTGGAGCGGGAGTTCGCAGGAGACCTGTTCGACGAAGTCGCCGGAGCCTTGCTGCGCCGCGGCGTCGGCGATGGCGCCGGCCCGCTCGCGGAGCTCGGCGCGAAGCAGTTCGATGGCGCGGGGCGTGAAAGCGCGAGAGATGATCTTGCGCAAGTGGGTGTGATGCGGGGCGTCCATGTTGAGCAGCACGAACTTTCCGCGCTCGATGTGCTCTTCGACAGTGCCCTCCCGGTAGCGCGGCAGCGCGGTTTTTTCCTGGCTGGAGAAAACATCACTGCGGCGTGAGATCTCCTTGACATCTCGGTGTTTGGTCACCACCCAGTAGCCGCCGTCATCGAATCCGCCCACACCGAGAGGTTGCTCGTTCCACCAGATGGGGGCAGTCCTGCGCAGCTCGGCGAGTTCTTCGATCGGCAGGCGTTCAGCGTGGATGTCGGGGTCGGTGAAGTCGAACCCGGGCGGCAGATTGGGGCCGGCCATAGGTGTCTCCTCGTGTCGGTGGCTGGTGTGATCCCTGATCCTGAGGGATGAGTGCCCGCATCGCAACCACTTCGTTGTCCCCAGCCTTGGGGGAGATCTGCGCGGTTCAGCGCCCCGCGGGGGTCACCGGCGCCATGGTGACCGTCGTAGTGCTCACCGTCGGCGTGCTCACCGTCGGCGCGGTGGTCGGAGCGGTCGAGGCCGCCGTCGCCGTCGTCGTCGTCGATGTCGACGTCGTCGTGGGCGTCCCGGAGAATCGCGGTTGGCGGAACTCGATCCAGGAGTCGCGGTAGAGCACGGCGTCGCCCTCGGAAACCAGAAAGAACGTCGGTGAAATCGCATAGGTGACGCCGTCGTTGGTGGCGATGATTGATCCATCGGAGGCGCGTGTCGCGGACAGTGTCGTCGCTGCCTGATCGCTCAGCCGGACACCCCGGTACTCGAGCTCGCCGTCCGGGTCAACGCAGACGGCAACCATCGCGCGGGAGGTACGCCCGAAAGCCATCAGGGTCTGGTCGTCGTCACAGCGGGCCGCGGTGTTCAGGTAGCCGTATTCGTCGCTGCTGTCGTCGGGCGGCGCCGCGACTGCATCGATGGACGTCAGGCCTGTACTGATCGCCATGATGCAAACGGCGAGCGCGGCCAAACCGGACAACCCCACCCTTCTGGGCTGGTGATCGGACGCCACAGAATCGGACGGGGCTGGCGCTGACGGCAGGCGATCGAACATCGGACTTCCTACGGTTCTGACGGTCGGACGGAGGGATCGCTTCCAAGCGAACCACCTCGGGAGGTGATTTCGGCGTTGCCGCGGCG
>CAIWCQ010000130.1 GCA_903911165.1 uncultured Actinomycetes bacterium
CGTTGCGCCAACCCAGGTCCGCCGAGGCGGGGTTGACGTCCATATCGGCCGGGCCGACGTCGGCGACGGTCGGGAAAATCACCGCGTCCAGGCCGCGCCGGGCCATCCACTCCTCCAAGTCGACCCGGCGGGTCCGCTCCAGCCCGCGGAGTCCCTCTTCCATGTGCGGTATGTCGAGGAACGACTCGATGGGGTTATCGCGGATGAATGCCGGGTAGGTGTTGATCTCAGCGCTGCCCTCGCCGAACCCCTCCACCCGGTCGGGAAGTGCACCCGGATCGTTCACCCAGATCAGGGCGCCGTCGACGGCGGCCAGGTTGGGCAGGTTCGGGTCGGCGTTGGCGCGCAGGAAGTCGTCCCAGGCCCACGCGGACAGATCGAGGATCTCCCGGTCGAGGAACTCGGGACTCACCAGGCCGCGGATCTTGATCGACGGCACGCCGTCGCGGTCCTTCTCGTAGTTGGAGACCACCGGGAAATCCACCAGCACGACCTCGGCACCGGCGGCGGTCAGTTCGGCTCCCGCAGCCTGAAACAGGTCGATGACGGACTGCCGGGTCTCGATACGCCGACCGGTCGGTCCGCCGATGCCCAACCCCTGACCCACTCCGGCCTCGGCGTCGGCGTTGACGTACATCCGCGGCACCCCGAATCGCTTGCCGACCAGGCTGCTGCGGGCCTCCTCGCGGTCAGCTGGCAGCAGCGCGGAGTAGGACCGTGGCCGCACCGATGAGGCCCGCGGAATCTTCACCCAAGGTTGCATGCGCCACAGATCGCCGCGCGGATTCGCATCATCGGCAACTAGAACATCGAGAACTTCGAACATGTCGGCCATGGTGCGGGTGTGCGGAACCACCACATCCATGGTGGGCACCAGGGGCCAGTTGCCGCGCACCGAGATCACTCCGCGCGACGGGGTGTAGGCACACAGGGCGTTGTTGGTGGCCGGGGCCCGGCCACTGGACCAGGTCTCCTCCCCCATGCCGAACGCGGCGAAGCTCGCCGCCGTGGCGGTACCGGAGCCATTAGACGAACCCGATCCGAAGGCCGACGTCAAAAAGTCTGCGCTATAGGGACTTTCGGCTCGGCCGTAGAGACCGCGCTGCATACCTCCGTTGGCCATCGGTGGCATGTTCGTCAGGCCGATCAGAATCGCGCCGCCGCCGCGGAGACGTTCGATCGCAAAGGCATCGGCCTGTGCGACGAGGTTCGCGAAGGCATGCGACCCCGCCGCCGCGGTCAGTCCCTTCGCGAGGTAACTGTCCTTCGCCGTGTAGGGGATGCCGTCCAGCGGACCGAGGAGTTCGCCCCGGCTGCGGCGCTGGTCTGAGGCTGCCGCCTCGGTCAGCGCATCGGGGTTCGACACGATCACCGAATTCAGCATCGGCCCGTTACGGTCGTAGGCCTCGATCCGACGCAGGTAGGCCTCGACGAGTCCGACACTGGTCACTCGACCGTCCTCGAGGGCCGCGCGAAGCGCCGCGATGCCGACCTCGGTGACGTCGAACGAACCCACGCCGTCGAACGAACCCACGGAAGCACGATATCGGTGATCGCCCGCGTCGGTCGCCCGTCGGCGAAACACGGCGGTGGGAAAGGCGGTGGGAAAGTCCCCGCGGCCCGGCTAGTGTTGGGCCGCCGACCAGGAGGACACACATGAGACGAGCGCACCGCCTAGCCGCTGTAGCGGCCGCCGCGGCCGGGTTGACGGCGTGCTCCGCCGGCGGCACCGAACCCGCGGGGTCGACCACGATGGTCGGCGGCATGACCGAGTGCACCACCGAGGCCCTCGCCGGGCCCGCGACCGCGGCCGCGCAGGCCATGGGACCCGACAACGTGTACACCGTC
>CAIWCQ010000131.1 GCA_903911165.1 uncultured Actinomycetes bacterium
CGGCCGACCACATCCTGCTCGCCGGCCCTCCCGGTCTCGGCAAGACCTCGATGGCCGGCATCGTCGCCGCCGAGATGGGTGTGCATCTGCACATCACCAGCGGCCCGGCGCTCGAGCGGGCGGGCGACCTCGCCGCGATCCTCACCAACCTCGACGACGGCGACGTGCTCTTCATCGACGAGATCCACCGGCTGCCGCGCACCGTGGAAGAGGTGCTCTACCCGGCCATGGAGGACTTCCAGCTCGACATCGTGATCGGCAAGGGCCCGTCGGCCCGCTCGATCCGCCTCGACCTGCCCCGGTTCACCCTCGTCGGCGCCACCACCCGCAGCGGGATGATCGCGGGCCCGCTGCGCGACCGGTTCGGGTTCACCGCGCACATGGATTTCTATGACGCAAGCGAATTGGAGCGGGTGCTGGCTCGGTCCGCCGGCATCCTGGGCATCGAACTCGGCACCGAGGCGGGGTCGGAGATCGCCCGCCGGTCGCGCGGCACGCCACGGATCGCCAACCGGTTGCTGCGGCGCGTTCGCGATTTCGCCGAAGTCCGCGCCGACGGTGTGATCACCCGCGATATCGCCAAATCAGCACTGGCCGTCTACGACGTCGACGAACTCGGCCTGGACCGACTCGACCGGGCGGTGCTCTCAGCGCTGACCCGAAGCTTCGGCGGCGGACCGGTCGGGGTGTCGACGCTCGCGGTGGCGGTGGGTGAAGAAGCCGCGACGGTGGAAGAGGTATGCGAGCCGTTTCTAGTGCGCGCGGGAATGATCGCGCGCACACCGCGCGGCCGGGTGGCTACCCCGCAAGCCTGGACTCACCTCGGGATGACCCCGCCGCCAGGGGCGGGCGGCTTCGGCCAGCCGCCGCTGTTCGAATAGCGGCGGCGGGAGCGGCCCTCAGATATCTGCGAGGATCTCCGCCACAACGTCGAGTCCTTCGATCAACAACTCGTCACTGATGCTCAGCGGCGGCAGGAAGCGCAACACATTGCCGAAGGTGCCGCAGCTGAGCACGATCACGCCTTGCGCGTGCGCCCGGGAGCACAGTTGCTTGGTCAACTCCGGATCCGGTTCGCTTGAACCGGCTTTCACCAATTCGACGGCGATCATGGCGCCGCGGCCGCGGACGTCGCCGATGCGGTCGTCGTCGGCCTGCATCCGGCCGAGTTTGTCCTTCATCAGCCGTTCGATGTCCTTGGCACGGTCGAGCAACCCATCGAGTTCGATGGTCTCGATGGTGGCCAATGCCGCCGCACAGGCCAGCGGATTGCCGCCATAGGTGCCACCCACGCCACTGACGTGCGGGGCGTCCATGATCTCGGCGCGCCCGGTCACACCGGACAGCGGCAGCCCGTCGGCGATGCCCTTGGCGGTGACGATCAGGTCGGGTTCGATTCCCTCGTCCTCGCAGGCGAACATCGCACCGGTGCGAGCGAACCCGCTCTGCACCTCATCGGCGATGAACACCACATCGTTGGCGGTGCACCAGGCCCGCAGTGCGGGCAGGAATCCTGGGGCGGGCACGATGAAGCCGCCCTCGCCCTGGACCGGTTCGATGATGATCGCGGCCAGGTTGGCCGCGCCGATCTGCTTGTCGATCACGGTCAGCGCGCGTTCGGCAGCGAGTTCGCCGTCGGTGGCCCATTCCTTGTCGATCAGGCCGTCGCGGTACGGGTAGGACATCGGCGCCCGGTAGATCTCCGGCGCGAACGGCCCGAACCCGCTTTTGTACGGCATCGATTTGGCGGTCAGGCCCATGGTGAGGTTGGTGCGGCCGTGGTAGGCGTGATCGAAGGCCACGACTGCGGTGCGGCCGGTGTAGATCCGGGCGATCTTGACCGCGTTCTCCACTGCCTCGGCGCCGGAATTGAACAGGGCCGTGCGCTTGGGGAAGGAGCCGGGCGTAAGCCGATTGAGATGCTCAGCGACGGCCACGTACTTTTCATAGGGTGTGACCATGAAACAGGTGTGAGTGAAGTCAGCCACCTGCTCGCGGACCGCGTCGACCACCCGCGGCGAGGAGTTGCCGATCGTGGTCACCGCAATACCGGAACCCAGGTCGATGAAACGGTTGCCATCGACGTCCTCGAGAATGCCGCCGCCGGCGCGCGCGGCGAACACCGGCATGGTGACCCCGACCGCGCTGGATACCGCGGCCACCCGGCGCTTGCCCAGTTCGGTGGAGAGCGGTCCGGGGATCGCGGTGACGAGTTTGCGGCTCTGCTCGATGGGGCCCTGATCGACGGAGTTGAGTTCCATGATGCTCACGGTTGTTCTCCTGACCTTCCCCGAGAAGAACGGGGATCGAAACGGATAGCCCTAACTTACCTTGGATTTTCCGCCCCGGCGATGGCTCCGATCGGCAATGGCGGCCCGTCGACGCGATCGACCGAGGCGAAGGCCGCGACGGGCCGACGGCGCAGTCGGCGTGCCGGGCATTGCGGGTGGCCCAGCGCGATTGCGCCCGCCAGCGCCCAGTGATCCGGTGCGCCGAGCAATCCCTTGACCTCGGCCTCCTCGCGGATCAGCATCGTCGTGAGAACACCGCCGAGGCCCTCGGCCCGGGCCGCGAGAAGGATGCTCCAGGCGAAGGGGTAGACAGACGCCCCGCCGGCGAAGGAGTACCGGTTCAGATCGCGGTCGACGGCGGCCAGTGCTGCCAGGTCGGCGAAGATGACCAGCAGTACCGGAACTTCGTCGAGATGGGCGGCGAAACCCTTATCGGCCGCGGCGAGCACCGCCTCGGGGACCGACGCCACGGCCGCCGTCTCGGCTCCGCGGTCGTTGCTCGGTGCCCAGGGCCGCAGTCCGGCGGCACCCATCGCCAGGTAGTCGCGCCAGCCCGGCAGGTAGAGGTCGCGAAGGCGTTCACGGATGTCGGGATTCTTGACCAGCACGACGTGCCAGGCCTGGGCGTTGGCCCCGCTGGGGGCGAATCGCGCGGAGTCCAGCACCCGTGCCACCACCTCGTCGGGGACCGGTTGAGCGGTGAACTCGCGCACGGCTCCGGTGGTTCGCAGCGTCTCAATGAGGTCCATCGGGTCACCATAGGACGGGTCACCATGGGGGTGCGGACCCGGCAACTGGCACACTAATCAGTCGAGGACCGGTCACGACGGCCCCGCATCGACGATCTGCACTCCGAGACGAAAGACACGTGCCGCCCATGGAACTGCTCAGCTTCCTGCCCCTGATCATCATCATGGGGGCGTTTTTGTTCTTCGCCTCGCGCCGCCAGCGCAAGGCCATGCAGGCCACCATCGACCTGCAGGACTCGCTGCGGGTGGGGGACCGGGTCCATACGACTTCTGGACTGCAGGCCACGATCGCCGGGATCGGCGAGGACACCGTGGACCTCGAGATCGCCCCGGGCGTGGTGACACGCTGGATGAAACTGGCGGTTCGCGACCGGATCGTGCCGCAAACGTCGGAGATCGGCGAGGCCAGCGCTACCCGGGGCGCCTTCGACCCTATCGAGACCGACGCGGACCGCCTGTCCAGGGACTGACCGATCGTCGCGCCCCGTACCCTTTGCGGGGGCGCAACGATCGCTAGGCGGCTTCGCGCCGTCCAACGCGGAAAACGACGAGGAGAATCAACAACGTGGCATCGTCTTCGACGCCGGTGCATCCATACCGCTGGCTAGCGCTGTTCTTGGCGCTCCTGGTCGGCCTTTATCTGCTGGTGTTCCTGACCGGGAACAAAGCAGCTAAGCCGAAGCTCGGCATCGACCTGCAGGGCGGCACGCGCGTCACCCTGACGGCCCGAACACCGGACGGATCCAAGCCCACCCGCGATGCCCTCGATCAGGCCCTGCAGATCATCAGTTCCCGCGTGAATGGCCTCGGCGTGTCCGGATCGGAGGTGGTGATCGACGGAGACAACCTCGTCATCACGGTCCCCGGCAACGACAGCAGCGAGGCACGCAACCTCGGACAGACCGCCCGGCTGTTCATTCGGCCGGTGATCGGCCAGCCGATCCCGGTCGAGGCGGTCAATAAAAAGCCGGCCGAAGGTGCGCCGGGTGCCCCCGGCGCCCCGCC
>CAIWCQ010000132.1 GCA_903911165.1 uncultured Actinomycetes bacterium
CAGCGTGTCGGAGTAGTCCGGATTCTTCACCCCGGTGGACGCCCACAGCGGGCGTTGAACCCAGGCGCCGGCCTCGGCAAGCGCCGTCCAGCGCCCGCCCGAGCAGAAAACCTCTTCGTAGGCGGCGTAGGCGAGCCGGGCATTGGCGACGCCGGCCAGCCCGCGCAGCGCGAGCGCCTCGTCGGTGCCGATCGCCTCCAGCCTCTTGTCGATTTCGGTGTCGACTCGGGAGACGAAGAACGATGCGACGGAGTGGATCGTGTTCAGATCGTGGCCGGCCTGCTGAGCGGCTTCCAGGCCGGCCAGGTAAGCATCCATCACTGCGCGGTGTCGCTCGACTGAGAAGATCAGGGTCACATTGACCGAAATACCCTCGGCCAGAACGGCGGTGATGGCCGGCAGGCCGGCCAGTGTCGCGGGAATCTTGATCAGCGTGTTGGGTCGGTCGACGATCTTCCACAGTTCGATGGCCTGAAGGATCGTCTTGTCGGTGTCGTGGGCCAACCGCGGATCGACCTCGATGGAGACTCGACCGTCGACCCCGTTGGAGGCCCGGTACTGCGGCCGCAGCACGTCGCAGGCCTCCCGCACGTCGTCGGTGGTAGCGGTCCGGATGGTGGCGTCGACATCGGCGCCACGGGAGGCCAGTTCGCCGACCTGCGCGTCGTAGGCGGTGCCCGCGGACAGCGCTGCCTGGAAAATCGAGGGGTTGGTGGTGACGCCCACCACGCTCTTGGTGCTGATGAGTTCGGCAAGGTTTCCCGACCGCAGTCGGTCGCGGGACAGGTCGTCGAGCCAGACGGAAACGCCCGCCTCCGACAGCGCCGCAAGATTCCGGTTTTGTGTCATGTGATGTCTCCCTAAGTGTTGTGGGTCGGCTGAGTGTTGTGGGTCGGCTGAGTGTTGTGGGTCAGCTGGTGATTGCGCGTTCCGCGGCGGCGGCGACCGCCTCGGGTGTGAATCCGAATTCGCGGAACAGGGTCTTATCGTCGGCTGAGGCGCCGTAGTGCTCCAGCGACACGATCTCACCGCCGGGGACGAACTTGTACCAGCTCTGCGCGATACCGGCTTCCACCGCGACCCTGGCCGACACCTGAGGTGGCAGCACACTGTCACGGTACTTCTGCGGCTGGGCCTCAAACCACTCAACGCAGGGCATCGAGACCACTGCGGCCCGGATGTTCTTATCGGCCAGTAACTTCCGGGCTTCGACGGCGAGCTGTAGCTCCGATCCCGTCGCGATGATGATGACATCGGCGCCGTCGGCATCACCGCCGCCGAGGACATAGCCGCCGCGCGCTACGCCGTCGCTGCTGGTGCCGTCCAGTACAGGCACTCCTTGGCGGGTGAGAATGAATCCGACCGGTCCGCTGCGCGCATCGGTACCGCGCGCGATGATCGCGCGCCAGGCGAAGGCGGTCTCGTTCGGGTCGCCGGGGCGTACCACCGACAGATTCGGGATGGCCCGCAGGGCTGCCAGGTGCTCGACAGGTTGGTGCGTCGGACCGTCCTCGCCGAGTCCGATCGAGTCGTGGGTCCAGATGTAGATCGGATCAATATCCATCAATGCAGCCAGTCGCACCGCCGGGCGCATGTAATCGGAGAACTGCATGAAGGTGCCACCGAAGGCGCGGGTAGGGCCGTGCAGCACGATGCCGGACAGGATCGAACCCATCGCGTGTTCGCGGATCCCGAAGTGCAGCACCCGTCCGTACCAGTCGGCGGTGTAGTCCTCCGTCGAGATCGACGGCGGACCGAACGACTTGACGCCGTTGATGGTGGTGTTGTTGCTGCCGGCGAGATCCGCCGAGCCACCCCACAATTCGGGCAACTTGGGTGCCACGTCGTTGAGGACCTGACCGAACGCGGCCCGGGTGGCGACCGCTTTGGATCCCGGTTCCCAGTGGGTCAGATCGGCGTCCCAACCGGCTGGCAATTCCCGGGCCAGCAGGCGGTCGAGGAGTTTCTTGCGCTCCGGTTCGCGTGTGGCCCAGGCATCGAATCCGCCCTGCCAGGTTTCGTGGGCCGTCCGCCCGCGGTCAGCTAACGCCCGGGTGTGGGCGATGACGTCGTCGGCGACCTCGAAGTTCTGGTCCGGGTCGAACCCGAGAATCTTTTTGGTGGCCGCAACCTCGTCGGCGCCGAGGGCCGAACCGTGAACTCCGCCGGTGTTCATCTTGGTCGGGGCGGGGTAGCCGATGATGGTGCGCACCGCGATGAACGACGGCTTGTCGGTGACCTTCTTCGCCGCTTCGACCGCTTTCTCGATGCCGGTGACGTTCTCGCCGCCCTCAACCACCTGGACATGCCAGCCGTACGCCTCGTAGCGCGCCGGGGTGTCCTCAGTGAACGCGATGTTGGTGTCGTGCTCGATGGAGATCTCGTTGTCATCCCAGAAGACGATCAGGTTGCCCAACTGCTGGGTCCCGGCCAGCGAGCACGCCTCGCTGGTGACGCCCTCTTCCATGTCCCCGTCGGAGGCGATCACATAGATGTAGTGATCGAAGGGGCTGGCGCCGGGCGCAGCGTCGGGGTCGAACAGGCCGCGCTCGAAACGAGCCGCCATTGCCATTCCGACCGCCGAGGCCAGTCCCTGGCCGAGGGGGCCGGTGGTGATCTCGACGCCCCGGGTATGTCCGAACTCCGGATGCCCGGGGGTCTTGGAGTTCCAGGTGCGCAGCGCCTCGATGTCGGCCAGCTCCAGACCGAAACCCCCGAGGTACAGCTGAATGTAGAGGGTGAGGCTGCTGTGGCCGCAGGACAGGACGAACCGGTCGCGCCCCAGCCATTCGGTGTCGCCGGGGTCGTGCCGCATGACCCGCTGGAACAGGGTGTAGGCCAGCGGCGCCAAGCTCATCGCGGTACCGGGGTGGCCGTTGCCGACGTTTTGGACGGCATCGGCCGCCAAGACCCGCGCGGTGTCGACGGCGCGGGAGTCCAGGGCGCTCCAGTCGCCGGGGTGGTGGGGCTTGGTGAGCGCGGAAATCTCGTCGAGCGTTGTCACGGAGTCACTCCTGGGGAAGTCGTATCAGCTGCCAACCCGGTCTCCCGCCTACCCTAAACCCGGCAATCCACCCGGCAGTACCAAATCGGTAGGCTGGCGGTCTACCATCGTCGGTAGTAGATCCGGGGCGGTTGACGGCAATCCGTCCGTGAGGAGTTGATTGCGTGAACATTCGCGAGGGCCACCGCGCCGGCCCAGCGGGAGTCACGCGGCCGAGTCGGGTCCGCTCCACACTTGGCGGCTACGTTGCGCTGACGAAACCGCGGGTTATCGAGTTGCTGTTGGTGACCACGATCCCGGCGATGCTGCTTGCCGACCGAGGTTCGGTGGATCTTATTCTGATCCTCAACACGCTCTTCGGGGGCATGCTGGCTGCCGGCGGGGCCAACACCCTGAACTGTGTCGCCGACGCCGACATCGACAAGGTAATGAAGCGCACCGCGGGTCGGCCGCTGGCCCGGGCGACGGTGCCGCGTAGCCACGCGCTGATCTTCGGGCTCGCACTTTCGGTGGCGTCGTTCTTCTGGTTGTGGTGGACCACCAATCTGCTGTCGGCTCATCTGGCGGCCGCAACTATTGCCTTCTACGTACTGGTTTACACCCTGCTGCTCAAGCGCCGCACCTCGCAGAACGTGGTGTGGGGTGGAGCCGCGGGCTGCATGCCGGTGATGATCGGCTGGTCGGCGGCCACCGGCACCGTCGGGTGGCAGGCGCTGGTGATGTTCGCCATCATCTTCTTCTGGACGCCGCCGCACACCTGGGCGCTGGCCATGCGCTACAAGGAGGACTACGCGGCCGCCGGGGTTCCGATGCTGCCCGTGGTCGCCACCGAACGGCAGGTAACCACCCAGATCGTGATCTACACCTGGCTGACGGTGGCGGCAACCCTGGCTCTCGTTCCGGCCGCGGGCTGGTTGTACGCATCGGTGGCGGTACTGGCCGGCGCCTGGTTCCTGGCCCTGGCGCATCGGCTGCACGCCGGGGTGCGTCGCGGTGAGGCGGTCGCACCGCTGAAGTTGTTCCTGCAGTCCAACAATTACCTGTCGGCGGTGTTCTGCGCGCTGGCCCTCGACTCGGCGATCGGGCTGCCGGTCCTGTTCGGCTAGCGGTGCCCGCTGCGCTCAGATAACCGGTCAGAAGATAACCGGTCAGAGTCTCAGGGCAGCAGGACAATCGAGCCGGTGGTCTTGCGACCCTGAAGATCGGTGTGGGCCCGGTCGGCCTCGGCCAGCGGGTAGTGCCCTCCCACGGTAATCACTAGTGAACCGCCGGCGATCGCATCGAGCACTTCACCGGCCCGCCAGGCGAATTCATCCGGAGTGCGCACGAAGTGAACCAGGCTGGGGCGCGTCAGGGAGACCGATCCAGCCGCGCTGAGACGCTGCGGGTCGACCGGCGGCACCGGTCCACTGGAGGCGCCGAACAGTGCCAGCGTGCCGCGCACCGCCAAACTGGCCAGACTGGCGTCGAATGTCGAGGCGCCCACACCGTCGTAGACGGCGACCACCCCGTGCCCATTGCTCAGTTCACGGACCCGGGCGGCGAATTCAGACGGGTCGTCGGGATAGTCGAGCACCTCGACGGCGCCGGACTGCCGCGACAATTCGGCCTTCTCCGGCGTCGAAGCTGTGGTGATAACCCTGGCTCCTAGGCTGGTCGCCCACTGGGTGAGAATGAGGCCGACACCACCCGCCCCGGCATGAACCAAAATGAGGTCGCGTGGTTGCACCTCATACACCGACTTGATCAGGTAGTGCGCCGTCATCCCTTTGAGAAGTGCCGATGCGACGGCATCGGACGGTACGGAATCCGGGACGTAAGCGACGAAATCAGCTGGTGCAACGCAGTATTCGGCATAGGCCCCGACAGCGCCGGCGGTGACAACACGGTCGCCGATGCTGATCGCCGCCACATCCGCACCGACAGCGGCGACGGTCCCGCACACCTCGGTGCCCACCACGTACGGCAACGCCCGCGGGTAGATCCCGGACCGGAAATAGGTGTCGATGTAGTTCACCCCGATGGCATCTGACTTGATGAGCACCTCGCCGGGGCCGGGGGAGGGGACGGGTTTCTCGACGTAGCGCAGAACTTCGGGACCGCCCGTCTCGGCGACTTCGATAGCGTGCATGTCACTATCATGGCTGGTGTGAGGTTCATCGCTGTTGTGAGGTCGCAATGAAGCTGTCACGGCCGGATATCTTCCACCCCCGTATCGTCTTGACGTCTCGGTCGGTTGACGGCGATGTCGATGACGCTGGCCTCATCGAGGCCCTTCGTCGGCGCGGGTTGTTCGCGCGGTGGGCACTCTGGGATGACCCGCAGACCAAGCAGGCGGACTTGGTGATCCTGCGAGGCGTATCGGACGCCGCCGACCGCCGCGAGGAGTTCCTGGCCTGGACCACCCGGGTCCCGAACCTGCTCAACGCTCCCGCGGTGGTGGCGTGGAACAGCGACGAGGACTACCTGAGCGACCTTGCCGCCGCCGGAGTGCCGGTTCGCACTCGCGCGGACGCACGTCCCAGGAATGGAGACGATCGCCCCGGGGCCCGGACCGCTCTGGTGTTCCTGGCCGGCGAGCAGTCGCACGCCTTCACCGAGTCTGCGGGTAGGTCCATCACCGGAGGCCAGGTCGACCCTGATGTCGAACTGTGGGACCTCGGCTACCGCGTACTTGATGCCGCATGCGCGCGGTTGGGCATCCGCGGCGCTGAACTGCTCGACGCCCGCGTTGATCTGATTGGCCGTGCCGACGCCACCGAAGTTCGAGAACTCGAACTCATCGCACCCGATCTGGGTTGGCGCCACCTCGACGAGAACACCCGCAAATCACAGCAACGCCGATTCGCCCTGGGCGTGGAGTCAGCGTGCGAGCGCCTGGGCCTGGGACCGCTCTCGCGCCGCGGTCCGCTGCCGCATCGAGGCCCATAGCGCCGCGGTAGCGACGGTGCAGGTGGCCGCGCCGGCCACGTGCAGTGCAACCAGGGCGGCCGGCACGCCGGTGTGGTATTGCACCACCCCGATCAAGCCCTGCGCGGCGACCACACCGAGAAGGGTTGCCAGCCGACGCCGCACCTGCCGACCGGCGCCGACTGCCAGCAATCCGGCACCGAGGCCGATAAGCAGGCTCAGATAGCCGACCAGTAGGTTGGCGTGCGCATGGACCAGCGTGACGATCTCAACCTGGAGCCGAGGAACGGGTCGCTGCAGGCTCTTGTCGCCGGCGTGCGGGCCGGCTCCGGTGACCAGGGTGCCGGTGATCAGGGTTGCGGCCAGGACCAGCGCGGTCAGAAAAGTCAACTGGCGCAATGGTTTCGGGACGTTATCAATAGTAATGCCGTCATCGGGTTCGCCGATCTTGACATACAGCAGGGTGGCCAGCCAGACCATCGCCATCGACACCAGCAGGTGGATCGCCACGGTCCACCACAGCAGGCCGGTCAGAACCGTGATGCCGCCGATCACCGCCTGCAGGACGGTGGAGGCGGGCATCAGCCAGGCATAGAACCGCACCTCGCGCCGCCGTCGGGCGCGGGTGACGGCCAGTACCGCCGCGGCGGCGGTGATCACCACCAGAAAGGTGAGCAAACGGTTGCCGAACTCGACGGCCTGGTGCACCAGTGGAACTTCGGCATGCGGGACCGGGGTGAAGCTTCCGGGAAAACACTGCGGCCAGGTGGGGCAACCCAGGCCGGAGGCGGTCACCCGTACGACCGCGCCGGTGACCGAAATGCCGGCCTGGGTGAATACCACTGCAGCGGCGATCGCCCGTTGGGCGCGGAGGCTGGGCAACGGAAGTAGATCCACCAGTCGCAGGAAGTAGCGATACATCAGGTGAACCGAAACCAGCGCAATGCGGCCAGTGCCGCCACCGCACCCCACAGGGCAAGAACGGCGATACCGACACCGTCAATGGCGGGCGCACCCGATCGGTTCACGGCCCACGAGAGCGCCTCGGTCAATGCCCCCGACGGTGTCAGCCTGGCCACCCAGGACAGCGCCGCCGGGACCGTGCCGGACTGAAGTGTCAGTGCGCCCAAACCCGCGAAGACGAACCACAGCAGATTGGCTATCGCCAGCACGATCTCAGCCTTGAGGGTCCCGCCCAGCAGAAGGCCCATCGCCGTGAAGGTCGCGGTACCCAGCGCGATGATCCCGGCGCCGAGTAGCAGGCCGGCCGCCGGTGGCCGCCAACCCAGTGCCAGCCCGATCCCGCCCAGCACGATCGCCTGCAGGAACACGACACTGACAACGGCCATCGCCTTGCCGGCGATGATGGCCCATACCGGTAGCGCGGTGGCGCCGAGGCGTTTGAGTGCGCCGTAGCGGCGATCGAACGCCACGGCGATCGCCTGACCGGTGAACGCCGTGGAAATGATGGCCAGCGCCATGATCGCCGGCATGAATACCGCGACGCGGTTCGTCCCGAAGGAGCCCAGCGGCAACAGGGTGAGGCCGATCAGCAAAGTGATCGGGATGAACATTGTCAGGAGGAGTTGTTCGCCGTTGCGCAGCAACAACTTCAGTTCGAGGCCGTACTGCGCGGCGAGCATCCGCGGCACACTGTTCGCCCGGGCGTCGGG
>CAIWCQ010000133.1 GCA_903911165.1 uncultured Actinomycetes bacterium
GCTCTGTGTCACAGTGCTGGCAGCGCCGGGCGCCGGGGCACGGCGGGGTGTGACGGCGGCGACCGGGCGTACCGGTGCCGTCGCAACGCGGGCACCGGTAACGGCAGCGCGGACGGTGGTGCGCGCCGCACGTGCCGTCGGACCGCGGGAGGAGTCCGAGACCGAACTTGCCGCCGACGTCGACGCGGCACGGGAGGGCGCCGCGTCATCGGTGTCGGCGGACGCGGCCGGCATGCCCAGCGCGGTCCCGACTCCGAGGAAGATCGCCAGCGCGCCGACCCGGCCGACGAACCTGCCGTAGCCGGCTGCAGGTGGGGATTGGTCGGTTGACGGGCGCATCGCGACTCCTGGCTGTCTCGGTCACGGCCACACCGGTTGCGGGTGTGGGTGTGGCGGGTGTCACAGACGTTACAGGTATCGACACCACCGGTGCGGTGATGTAGCTATCGACCCCGCCGGTGCGGTGAGGTCGCTATCGTTGCGCCGATGAGCGTCAACACTCCGCGAGTCTGGGCGGCAGCCGCTGCGCTGGGATTCGCCCTAGCTGGACCGCAGGCCCTTGGAACCGCCTCGGCAGAGGCCGGCGATCCCGGATCCGCGGCGGTCGCTTCGGACCCAGGCAAGCCCAGTCACCGGCCGGCCCGAGCGAACCGGGTGAACCGATCGGCCCCGCCGCCGCGGGCCGCTGCCATCACTGAATCTCGCCCTGCCATCACTGAATCTCGCCCTGCCATCACTGGGAGCGCGCGGCTGCCGAACCCGATGAGCCGATCGGCCACGGCCGTCCGCGACCGCCCGTGGCGTGCCCGCCCACCCGCCGCCCCGACAGCGGAGGCGGTTTTGGGTGCACCGATCACCACGCGTCGCGCCGCGGCCGCGGCCAACCCGGTTGAGGAATTCCTCGCCGGGGCCAAGGTGTGGGTGGACACCTACGCCAACGGCTACCCGTGGTGGAGCGGCAGCCTGCTGCCCCCGGAGGTGCGGCGGATCTTCTTCAACGCCACGCCGGTCGCCGCCCCGATGCAGATCGACGTCGACCTCGCCAGCGGAGCGACCAGCGCCGCCATCGGGTTCACCGCCTCCGACACCGACGGCAACCGGCTGCTCTACGCGGTGCCGACCAAGGGCCTGCCCGGCGCCCCGGAGCGCGGCACCGTCGTCGTCGATAACGCCGCCGGCACCTTCACCTACACCCCCGACACGGACTTTGCGGGCACCGACACCTTCTCCTTCATCGTCAGCGACGACACCAGCGTGCACACCCATGCCTGGGCAGGACTGCTCAACGCGGCGTTCGGCATCCTGGGTACCGGCCTGGCCGGTGGTCACCGCGACACCGCGACGGTGACCGTGTTCAACAACGTCGATATGACCGCCGACATCGTCGGGGACTTCACCGTGCTGACCTACAACGTCTCCGGCGCGCCGTTCCCGTTCTCGAATGGCGCATGGCCGAGAATCACCAACACCATCGAAATCGGTTCGCGGATAACCGATTTCGACATCGTCAACGTCCAGGCCGATATCGCTTACCATCCGTTCCTGATCGCCGACGCGA
>CAIWCQ010000134.1 GCA_903911165.1 uncultured Actinomycetes bacterium
GCCGCCGGCAGTGCTGCGAGCAGCGCGGGCAGCGCTGCCAGCAGCGTTGCGAGCAGCGGCGCCAGCGTCGCCGGCAGTGCCGCCAGCAGCGGCGCCAGCGTCGCCAGCAGCGTTGCGAGCAGCGGCGCCAGCGTCGCCGGCAGTGCCGCCAGCAGCGGCGCCAGCGTCGCGGGCAGCGCGGCGAGCAGCGGTGTCAGTGTGGCCTCCAGCGTGGTGTCTTCGGTGCTCAAGGGCGCACCCGACGCGGCACCGGGCAAGGCGGTCGCCGCCGAGGCGGTCGAGAAGACCAGCAGCAAGTGGTGGTGGATTCCGGTCGGTATCGCGTTGGCCGCACTGCTCGCCGGTTTGATGCGGATGCTGACCCGGCGCAAGCCCGAACCAGTGAAGGTCGCCGTGGATCGTGCGCCCGAGGTGAAGACGACCCGCGTCGTCAAGGATCCCGCGCCCAAGGGCCGAATCACCGACGAGCGCGACAAGCTCAACGACTGACGCCAGCCCGAACGCCGACGGCCCCCGCCCCCGGGCGGGGGCCGTTCGCTGTCGTCGCACGCGGACGTCAGACCGGGTCGAAGCCCGACACCAGCCAGCGGTCGCCGACCTTGTCCAAAGTGACGCGAACGCTGGAGGCGGTGCCGGAGGGGGAATCGGCGCCCTGCACGACCCTCTGGTCGACGAATAACAGCGCGACCGCGTGTGTCGCCGCAGCCGACACCGACGCCGCCGCGGACACCCGCGCTTCTGAGGAGATGTTTTTCTCCTTGGCGCCGGGAATCACGACGTTGTCGATCAGGTCGGTGTAGGAGTCCAGAAAGGTTCCGGTCAGGCGGTCGCGCGCGGAGCGCAGGTCCTGCTCGACGGTGCCGGCCCGATAACTCAGCATCGCTTCGGTCGTGGCACGGGCGGCTGCCACCGATTCCGAACGCGCCGCTTGGATCTCCCGGTGCGACGATTCCTGCCACCGCAGCACGCCCGCCCCGGCGCCGAGTGCGACGACGAGAGCCGGTAGAACACCGAACGCGATGATGCGCAAACGGGATTCATCGGTGCGTGCGCCAACGACGGTATCCGTCATGACACGAAATCTACTTTCGCTACCTTGGCGCCGTCGTCGACCTTGCGGACGGTTAACGCCATGCGCCAGTACCGCAGGGGCTGATCGGCCACGTCCATGCTGCTGGTTGTCACGGTCACGGCAACCAGAACCCGGCCCTCGTCGCCGTCGACGGACTCAAGGCCGGCCTCGGTGACGGTGCCCGACGACGTCGACCGCGCCTTCTGCACCACATCGATGAATTGTCCGGAACGGTTTGTGAAGTCATCGCGGAACGCCCCCGTCGCCGAGTCCAGGATGCGCTTCACGTCAGCCTCGGCGCGGGTGTGGTCAACGGTGGTCAGGTTTACCGCGGCGCGCTTGCCGGTCTCGATGAACAGTGCGCGCAGCTGTTCGGACTGGCGCGCCTGGTGGTCCCGGTAACCGAGCCACCCGCACAGCCCGCCCAGCACCAGGGCCAGGCAGACGCCGACCGTCGCGGCAGTGCGCACCGGCGACATACCGGCCGGACGCACCGGTGCGTCGTCCGCGGGATCGGAATCGTCCATCACAACCTGTCAGGCTACTGCGGCGGTAAAGTCCGGGACCATGTCACCCTCTGGGGAGGTGCGAGGCCTGAAACCTCTCAGCCCCCAACGGCCTTAGCGACGGCGATACAGCGGGTTAACCATCCCTGGTCGCACCGAGGGCCGTCCTGCAACGCCCACATCGCGTTGTGCACCATCCGCACGATCACCCACCCCCGTGCGCGGTCCTCGTCGAATCCCGACGCATCGACCAGCGTCCCGAACCGGCGTAGCACGCCCTCGCGGACATCGCCGGCGATCTCGTCCCACCGGTTCCACAACATCGGCGCGATCTCATAGTGCGGGTCGCCGTTAACCGGTTTCGGGTCGATCACCAACCACGGCTCACGATCGCCAGCCAAAACATTGCCGTAGTGCAAATCGGTGTGGATCACCCGCTCCGCCGCGTGATCGGCGGCGAGATCGATGCCGAGTGCAATGGCCTGCTCGACCAGCCGACGGGGAATCGGCGCATTGCGCGGCAACGCGCCCAACTCAGCGGTCCACCGATCAATCAAGTCCGACAGCGAACGCAACTGCGGCAGCGCCGGGAGGTGAATGCGGCGGTATAGACCACCGACGACGCGGCAGGCCTCCGCATCGGAGACGGTACCGAGATCGGTGGCATGCAGCCGCTCGAGCAGTAACCCGCGATGGCGCGGATCCGCGCTCAGCAGACGCACCGCCGCGTGCCCACCCCAGCGCTGCAGCACCAGGTGCTCGTGCTCGGACTCGGCGTCGGGGAAGCCGATCTTGAGCATCGCGGCCGCACCCTGGGATGTCCGGACGGGCAGGACCAGTGAGCAGTATCCGTGGGTGGGGTCACCGTCGGGACGCACGCGCCACTGGTCCGTCAGCAGCCCCACCAGGGCCGGCAGTTCGTCCACCCACGCCGCCCACTGCGGTCCGCGGTCGGCCATCGCGCGGACCTCGGCGGGCAGCGAGGAGATCTCAATGGTGTCGACGCTATCGGCCGCCACCGTCAGGGTGCGGCCCGGCACCACCCGGCCCGCTGTCACAATGGCATGGTGCCGGAGTTGAAACGCGCGGAGTTGTCCCAGAAGCTGTCGATGCCGGTTCTGGTCGCGGCAATGGTCGCCTTCGCTCTGCTGGGCAGCACAATGCGCGCGGCGGTCGACGACAGTGATGCCCTGTCGACGGCGGGCACCATCTTCGCCGGGGTCTTTGTGCAGGCCCTGCCGTTCCTCGCGCTCGGGGTGTTGCTGAGTGCGCTGATCGCGGTGTTCGTCACCCCTGATCGGCTCGCCCGATGGCTACCGAAACGTCCGGCGGCAGCGGTGCTGGTGGCCGCGGCCGGCGGTGCCGCACTGCCCGGGTGCGAGTGCGGGTCAGTGCCGGTGGCCCGCCGCTTGTTCGGCGAGGGTGCCCTGGGTGCCGCGGCGCTGACCTTCATGCTGGCAGCGCCGGCGATCAATCCGGTGGTGGTCGTCTCCACGGTGGTCGCATTCCCCGGTCAGCCTCAGATGGTGTTCGCCCGCGTGGGTGCCTCCCTGGTTACCGCGATCGTCATGGGGCTGGCCTGGTCGCGGTGGGGCCGCACCGAGTGGATCACCCGCCGTCTGCCGCGGTCCACCTCCGGGCAGGGACCTCGCTGGCTCACCTTCACCGAGGCGGCGCGGCACGACTTCATCCAGGCGGGTTCCTACCTGGTGATCGGTGCGGCCGCCGCGGCGGCACTGCACGTGGTTGTTCCGGACTGGTTGATCGCACACCTGGCTGGGCAACTGCTGCTCGGCGTGCTGGTGATGGCGCTGCTCGCGGTGGTGCTGGCGTTGTGCTCGGAGGCCGACGCGTTCGTCGCGGCCAGCCTGACCATGGTTCCGTTGGTGCCGCGACTGGTCTTCCTGGTGGTCGGTCCGGCGATCGACGTCAAACTGTTCGCGATGCAGTCCGGGATGTTCGGCCGCGCCTTCGCGATCCGATTCGCCCCGGCCACTTTCGTGGTGGCCACCGTCTCCGCCACGGTCATCGGTCTGCTCGTGCTGGGCGGCGGCGGATGAGCCGGGAAGCCGAGAACACCCTGCTGCTGCTCGTCGGAATCGCCACGGCGATGATCACCATCGGTGGGGCCTTCACCCGCTACGTCAAACCTTCCATGCTGCCGTGGCTTGGGCTGACCGCGGCGGTTGTCATTGGGCTGGCCCTGGTCGCGATGGCGGTCGACATCCGGCGTGGGGCCGCGCACGGGGAGCACGGGGCCGCGCACGGGGAGCACGGGGACCACGGGCCGCACGGGGACCACAGCCATCGTGGATCGGTGGCCTGGCTGCTGCTGCTGCCGGTCGTGGTGCTGATCTTCATAGCGCCGCCGGCACTGCGCCCGCAGGCCTTCCCACCGTCGGTGACCGCGGTCTCCACGGACGTGCTGCGCCGGGAGTTTCCGCCGATTCCAGACGGCCGCGCCCCGGAGGTGGCCGTGCCGGAGGTGATGGTCCGGGCGGCCCAGGACACCGCGGGAACGCTCGACAACAGGCTCATCACCGTCGTCGGTTTCACCCTGCGTGAGGCCGACGGCGTCGACCTGGGCCGGGTGGCGATCGTGTGCTGCGCCGCGGATGCGCGGTTGGCCCGCATCCATCTGCGCGGACCGGCCGCCGCGGAAGCCGCCGCCCTACCGGATGAGACCTGGATACGGGTCGAGGGCACCGTGATCACCGACTCGGCCGACGGTGATTCGACGTCGATACCGACCTTGGAGGTCACCAAGGTCACCCCGATCGACGAGCCGGCCAACACCTACGCGTGAGGCCGGCTCTCAACGACGCCGCCCGACCCACGCCGTGTACGACGTGACCGGGCCGGGACGCGGCCGTTGCAGCCACGGCCATGGGTGCAGCGCGGCCACGTCAAGTCGGGCCGCCCGGGAGCGCCAACCCGGCACCGGCGCGAACGTGGTCGCCAGCGGCGTGTCTCGCAGCACCTCGACCGGATCGCCGCGCCATAGGTGCACCTGCCGACGGGTGGACAATTCGGCCAGCGACTCCGCGAGGAAGACCACCCTGTTTACTGACAGCCGCAGTCGTGCCAGCAGTGGTTCGTCGAACACGAACATCACCGGCAGATCCGGGTGCGCCGCGGCCGCCGGGTCACGATCGCTGAGACTCTCCGCGGTCATCCAGACCACCTCGGGCTGACCGGACCGCTCGGCGCCGACCGGTCCGGCGGTGGTGTCGAGGTCCTCATCACGTCGCAACCGAGGGTCGGTGAGAGCCTGCGGAGCGCGCTCCTGGGTCGGCGGCCACTCGGCGATCGGACACCGGCGCTCGAGCGGACACTGCGCGCACAGCCCCGGCGCCCGTTTCTCGACCTGCCATCGGGAGAACCCGTATGCCTTTCCCGTGAGCGCCCCGGTGGTCCACTGCCAGCCCAGCCGGTTGGCCGCCCGGGAACCGTCCAGCAGGTGCCGGTACATCAGATCCTCGCCATCGCGCCAACCCAGCCCCTCGCGAACGTTCCAGTGCGAGGCCAGCCACATCCGGGTCTGGTTCGTCAGCCAACCGTCAGTCACCAGTTCATTCCACGACGACTGGATGCACAGCGCCGATGAGGTCCACGGAGTGTCCGGCGCCGATGAGGTCCACGGAGTGTCCGGCGCCGACGCGATCCACGGAGTGTCCGTCTCCGCCGACACCGGAGTGCGTTCATTGACGACGAACCGCAGCGACGCTCGCGACGCCGTTCCGACCCGCGCATACAGATGCCGGGCATATTCCTGCCACAGCAGTTCGTCGCGGAACTTCGTCACATCCGACTGCGGACCGCCGGCCACGTGATCCCACACTTCGCGCAGCGTGAGCAGGCCGTGCCGGATGTAGGGCGAGAGCCCCGACGCCCCCCGGTCGGCCGGCGGCCAGACGTTGTTGCGCCGCCGCGCGTACCCGGCGACGTCGAAGGCCTGCAGCGCCGCGTCGGACGCGTGCTGTCCGCCGCGGATGCGCGGGGACGTCACGCCGTCGGTGTTCTCGGCCGTGGCCGACGGCGCCGACACGCACAGATCACCAAGGTGGCTGTCCACCCACTGCCGGACCTGCCGGTGCTCCGACGGCGGGTCGGGCAGGCGTCGCCCCATCACCGGCGGGTGTCGACGGCGGCGACGACCGTCTGCTCCCGGACTGCCCGCGCCACCACGAACGTGGTCGCCAACACCAGCACGCCGCAGATGATGGTCGCGCCGGACATCGCGATGGTCAATCCGCCCGGATCCCCCGCCGCGGTGAGATTGGCCGGCAATCCGGTGGAAAACAGGTACAGCAGCGACACCATGCTGCCGACAAGCGCGATCCCCAGGGCGTTGCCCAATTCAAAGGACGTCTCCGAGATTCCAGTGGCCGCGCCGACCCGGTCCGTGCTCGCGCTCATCAGCACCAGGTCCGAGACGACGGTGACCACCAGTCCAAACGAGACGCCCATCAGCATCAGGGGAACCACCATGGCGGGGTAGGACAGCGGCATCACCAGGCCGAGTGATATCAGACCGGCACCCCCTGCTGCCAACCCCACCAGCATTGCTCGCCGCTGTCCCCACCTGCCGGTCAGACGCGCGGCATTGAACGCCGTCACCAGGCCGGCCAACGACTCCGGCAACGTCGAGAGACCGGACTGCAGTGCTGAGAAGCCATTGACCTGACGCAGAAAGATCGGCAGGAAGAACAGTGCGCCGACGTTGGCGAACACGATCACCGTCTGCGCGACGATCGCCGCCGAAAAGCTCGACTGGGCGAACAACTTGAGGTCTAGCAGTGGCATTGGCATCTGTCGTTGCCGACGCAGGAACACCGCCAGCAGCAGGGCGCCCGCCGCCAGTGCCAGGTAAGGCGGCCAGTGGCCCAGACCGATGTGCGCCAGTTCGGTGATCCCGTAGACCACCCCGAGAATGCCGGCCGTGGACAGCACGACAGAGGCGGCGTCGAGTGGTTGCCTGCTCTGGCTGCGGGCTTCGGGCAGCACCCACGCACCCACCGCCGCGATCAGTGCCACCACCGGCAGGTTCACCAACAGCACTGAGCCCCAATAGAAATGCTCGAGCAGGATCCCCGCCACCGTCGGTCCCATGGCTGCGCCGCCCGCGCCGGCCGCACTCCAGATGCCGACGGCGCGCATGCGTTGGGCATCGTCGGTGAAGACGGTGCGCAGCAGCGCCAGCGTCGAGGGCATCAGACCCGCCCCGGCCACACCCTGCAGCACCCGGGCGGCGATCAGCAGTTCGGCGGTCGGCGCGAAGGCCGCCACGGCCGAGGCCGCACCGAAGGCCACGCTGGAGATCAGCAGCAGGCGCTTGCGTCCTACCCGGTCGCCGAGGTTGCCCATGGTGATGAGCAGTCCGGCGAGCACGAAGGAGTAGATGTCGCCGATCCACAGGATCTGGTTGTAGCTGGGCTTCAACTCCTCGGCGATCGCCGGCACCGCGACGCTCACGACGGTGCCGTCCACGGCGACCATGAACACCGCCAGGCACAGCACCGACAGCGCAGCCAACTGCCGCCTGGTCATCGGCCTCCGCCCGCTCCGCACCCTGAGTCTGCCACCGGCGATCCTACGGCCGGTCAGCGTCCGGTCAGGGTTGCACCCACCCGCGGCACTGCAGGGTGAACGGATCGCAGGCCACCGGGCCGTTGGTCCAGCCACCGTAATAGCCCGGGGTGTTCCAGGTCTCCATCAGTTGGCCGTTCCACGGTGCCGGGTTGCATCCGCTCTGATTCATCACCCCCACGCAGACGTTGTCTGCCAACGCGTGCGGCGCGGTGAACGCCATGGTCGAGACCGCCGCAACCAGGCCGCTGAAAATCATTCGAGCAATCACTTCTCCCCCTCTGTTCAATCCCCTCGATCCAATCCGGCCTGACCGTAAATGCCCCCACCGACAACCTCGGGGACCATAATCACCAGATCTGGCGATCGGCGTCGGAGCTGAGCAAGGGAACACTGATGAGGATCGCTGCTTTCATCACCGGTATCGGTATCGCGGGGATGGCACTCGCGGGCTGCGGGGGCTCAACAGATACCTCCGAGAAGGCCCCGGAGAAAACCACCGTCACCGAGACCGTCGCCCCGCCCGCTTCGTCCGCGACGACTACAGCCACGGCAGCCCCCGACTCGACAGCCCCAGCGGGCATGCCGCAACCCCCCGCCGGAGCCACCCAGCAGGAAACCCGGACCGACAACGGTGTGCAGTTCGCGCGCTACTCCGTCGACGGCCAGCAGCCCC
>CAIWCQ010000135.1 GCA_903911165.1 uncultured Actinomycetes bacterium
ATCCCAACTTCCCGGAATCACGGGAACGGCGTTGTGCACGACGGCCGGAACCCCATTGCCGGACAGATCGGCGACGGTTCCGCCGGACGCGGTTCCCAGATTCCACAGCCCCACCAGCCCGGTGGTCGGGCCGAGGACGCTGTTCATGTCGGAGGCGATCTGAGCCTCGCTACGCACGGTGTTCCATACCGCGAAGTCAGCAAACTCGCCGTCGATGCCACCGATTGAGTTCCCAGCGGCAGCAGCGCCAACAACAATGCGATCAAGGCCAGTCTGCGTTGTGTTGATCGGAACAGCCACGCCGTCGGCGACGCCATTAACATACAGCTGAAGGTTGCCGCCCTCCGCCATGGTCATGGCGATGTGGTACCACTGTCCGGCCTCGATCACCGTTGTCCCGGTGCAGAACCCCCAACTCAATGGGTTGAGATCACGCACGGCGGCCCGCAACGTATGGGTGTTCGGATCGAACTGCACCGCATGGGAGTAGGAATACCAGTCGCCGTCCTGGTTAAGGTTCGCATCCCAGTGGCTGGAACTGACCCGGCCGAAAACCTGCCCCCACCCTGTCGGCAGGGTGTTGAACTTGACCCAGGTCTCCATCGTCGATGTCGTGGTGTGGTTGTCCACTATCATGACGCCGGAACCAGGAGCACCGGTCATATCCAGCCCGCCGGTCGCGCCGGAATGGGCCGTGCCACTGCTCTCGAAATGCAGGTTCTCCACCCCGCTCAGGGTGGCTGTGGTGTTGGTAAGGGTTTTGGTCACCACCAGATTACCGGAGCCGTCGCCGGAGAACCGGTAACTGGGTTCGCTGCCCTGGAAGACGGCGGTATCATTTCCCGCCCCACCGGTGAAGGTGGTGTTGCCGCTGCCTGCGGTCAGGGTCACCGCTGCCGTATCGGCGGCGGCGTTCAGGTTCACATTGCCGGTGGTGGTCGAGGCGTCGATGGTGGTGATGCCCGAGGCCGCCGCCGCCGTGCCCATGGTCAGATTGAGCGCGCTGGAGCCGGACAGACTCAGATTCTCGATGCCGTTCAGACGCCCGAAATCCGCGTCCATCATGGCACCGCTGCCCGACACCCGCAGCTCGTCGGTGCCGGCTCCGCCGATCACCGAAGTCATGGTGATCAGATCGGCGGCCGAGACCTTGATGACGTCGTTGCCGCCGCCGGCATCGACCATGCCGATGCCATATCCGATGTCGAGGGTGTCGGCGGTGCCGGTGCCGGTCAGGGAAGAGGGAACGGGAGCAATGACGGTGGCGCCATGGGTCTGCGCGACCGCCCCGTAGCCCGACAAGTCGGAAACGGTGCCGTTGGCCGGGTTGACGGCGTTGCTCAGATTCCACAGCCCCACCAAACCGGCGGTTGGAATCAGGGGCGAATTCATGTCCGCCTGGATTTGTCCCTGGGTGCGCGGAGCGTCCCACACCCGGATAGCGCTCGCCACGACCGGACAGGCCGATGAGTTCGAGCATTTCCGCGGTGCGTTGCCGTCTTTCGGGAGCCGACTCTTGCCGTAGGCCGAAGCCGATGTTGTCCGCGATCGACAAATGCGGGAAGAGGGCGTAATC
>CAIWCQ010000136.1 GCA_903911165.1 uncultured Actinomycetes bacterium
GTCATCTCAACAGCATCGATCGCCGACCGGACCTGCCCACCGGGCGCGGTCTGGTGATCGCCGAGGGTGTGCTGGTCGTTCGCCGGATGCTGGCCTCCCGATTCACTCCGCACGGATTTTTGGGAACGGATCGGCGACTGGCCGAGTTGGCCGGCGACCTCGACGCCACGCCGGCACCGTTCTACCGGGCCGATGCCGAGGTGATGGCGCAGGTGGTCGGGTTTCACCTCAATCGCGGCGTTCTGGGGGTGGCGCGGCGGTCTGCGCACCTGACCGTCGCACAGGTGCTGAGCGGCGCGCATACGGTTGTGGTGCTCGAAGGCGTCAACGATCACGAGAACCTGGGTTCGATGTTTCGTAATGCGGCCGGGCTCGGCGTGGACGCGGTGATCTTTGGTGCCGGTTGCGCCGACCCGCTGTATCGGCGTGCTGTGCGGGTGTCGATGGGCCACGCTCTCTTGGTGCCGTTCGCTCACTTTGGCTACTGGCCGAGTGATCTGAACCTTCTGCGTAACAACGGTTTTCAGCTGCTGGCGATGACACCCGACGCCCACGCGCAGACGCTGGCCGATGCGATGACGCAGTGTGCCGATGCCAAAGTTGCCGTGCTGGTCGGGGCGGAGGGACCCGGGCTTACCGAAACTGCGATGCGGGCCAGCGATGCGCGGGTGCGCATTCCGATGTCACGCGGTACCGATTCGCTCAATGTCGCGACCGCGGCGGCATGTGCGTTCTATGAACGAATCCGGTGCGTCGGGAACGCGGGCTATTAATCGCCTGCGCATGTCCGCCGGTAACCTCGTGTCCGTGCACGACGAGTCGACGCCCTGGGGAACCGGGCTGACCGTGGCCGCTTTCGTGGCCGCGGTGATCGGCGCCGCGGTCGTGGTCTTGGGTCTGGGCGTGACCCGGGTGAATCCCGCGGTGGCGGTGGCGCTGAATCTGGTGGCGGTCGGCGGGTTGGCTCCAACGTTGTGGAGTTGGCGACGCGTCCCGGTGCGACGGTGGTTTGTGCTAGGTGCGGCCGTCGGGGTGAGCGTCGGCTGGATTGTACTGGCCGCGTTGGCAATCCGCTCTTAGCGGGGAGGGATCAGCGCTCGCCGCTTGATCGAACGCCGAGCAGGACATCCTCCCACGCCGGCACCGCTGGCTTGCGCCGGTTTCGTGCCGCCGAGGCGGGGCGATGAGCGTGTTCTCCGACTGAGTCGGGCGCCGGGTCGGGCGCGACCTGGATGACGGTGGGCGGCAGTTCCTCGAATTCCAATTGCGCCACCGGCGCCACCGTACGCAGTGGGCGTTCGAATTCCGGGTCAATCAGCTCGCTGGCGGCCTCGTCGATCGCGGTAATGGTGCCACCGTGAGCACCAGGGGTGAAACGGAAGTGGGCGAAGGTCTCGGAGAGTCCGACCCGCCAGCACATCCGGACCGTCCAGCGGCCGTCATCGGTGCGCCAGGCGTCCCAGTCGGTGGCTTCCGAACTCAGGCCGCGCTCCGCCATGGAGGAGGTGATGGTCTCGAGCAGCGTCTCCACCGCGGGGCCGTTGGCGAGCACCGGGTGGGCGGCGGTAGCCAGTTCGGCGGCGCGTTGGCGCTCCAGCAACACCGGATGGGCGAAGCGCTCAACCTTGGACGCATCCACTCCGGCCGACTCGGCGACCTCCTCAACCGAGGCGCCCGCCCGGATGCGGGCCTGAATATCTTTCGGACGTAGCACGCCTTTGACCTCACTGTCTCGCGCGGTCTGAACCAGCCCCGTCCGATCGCCGCGCACCGCGGCACGCAGCCGGTCGTCCACTCGGACCAGGAATTTGTCGGCGGGATTGCCGCCTTCGCAGATGACGTGCTTACCGTCGACATCGAGCCCGATGAGAGTGAGTTCCCGCATGTCGACCTCCTTCGGATCGGAATCTAGCCCAGCCCGCACGGGCATCGGTAAAGCGACACGCTGGTGTTACAGATGGGTCAGAAGGTGTTCGGCGACCTGTTCAGAGGCGCTCGACGACCCAATCCACGCAGCGCGTCAGCGCGGTGACGTCGTCGGGTTCGATTGCGGGGAACATCGCCACCCGTAACTGGTTGCGTCCGAGTTTGCGATACGGCTCGGTGTCGACGATGCCGTTGGCGCGCAGCACCGCGGCGACGGTTGCCGCGTCGACGTCATCGGTGAAGTCGATGGTGCCCACGACTTGGGAGCGCAGTGCCGGATCGGCGACGAACGGGGTGGCGTACGGCGAAGCCTCAGCCCATGAGTAGAGCCGGAACGACGAGTCGGCGGTTCGCTTGACCGCCCAGTCCAATCCGCCCTTGGCCAGCATCCAGTCGACCTGCTCGGCCATGAGAACCAGGGTGCCGATGGCCGGCGTGTTGTAGGTCTGATTCTTCAGGCTGTTCTCGACCGCGATGGGCAACGAGAGGAAGTCGGGCACCCAGCGGCCCGACGCCGCGATCGCGTCGACGCGCGCCAGGGCGGCCGGTGACAGAATCGCCAGCCACAGCCCACCGTCGCCGGCGAAGTTCTTCTGCGGTGCGAAGTAGTAGGCATCGCAATCGGCGAGGTTGACGGGCAGCCCGCCGGCACCGGAGGTGGCATCGATGAGCACCAGTGCATCCCCGGCACCCTCGGGGCGGCGCACCCCGACGGCAACTCCGGTGGAGGTCTCATTGTGCGCCCAGGCGATGGCGTCCACGGACGGATCGGACTGCGGTTCGGGGGCACTCCCGGGCTCTGCCTTGATGATGATTGGTTCGCCCACGAAGGGGTTGGCCGCCACCGCCGAGGCGAACTTCGCGCTGAATTCACCGAAGGTCAGGTGCAGAGATTTGCGATCGATCAGGCCGAATGCCGCGGCGTCCCAGAACGCCGTAGCGCCGCCGTTGCCCAGAATCACCTGGTAACCCTCGGGTGCGCGGAACAACTCGCGCAGCCCGTCGCGGACCCGGCCCACCAGGTTCTGCACCGGCGGCTGTCGGTGCGACGTGCCAAACAGTGCGGCGGCACTCGTGCTCAGCGCCGCCAACTGCTCGGGGCGAACTTTCGACGGGCCGCAACCGAAGCGGCCGTCGGCCGGCTTGAGATCGGCAGGAATCGCGAGCACCGGAATGTCAGCCATGGGGCCAGCCTAGGAGTTGGCTGCCCGGCATCGAAATCGAGTTGGCCTGGTCCGTCCCGGCAGTGGAAATCGGTATGGACACCCGGCGGCATCGCGGGTACTGTTTTGTACATTAACCACCTTGGTGTAAACCTCACGAAAGGTCGGTCATGGCAAGGACCCGGTTGGTCAGGCGTTGGCGCCGCAATATGGAGGTGCAGGACGACGTTGCCTACGTCGACCTGCTGAACACGCTCTCCGAAGGTTCGGTGCGGCGGAGTTTCAATCCGTACACCGATATCGACTGGGAGGCGCCAGAGTTCGCCGTCACCGAC
>CAIWCQ010000137.1 GCA_903911165.1 uncultured Actinomycetes bacterium
GAACAACCCCAGCGCAACCGAACGCCCCCCGTCGCCTGCGACGCCACCGTTACCGCCACCGGCAGCCGCCGCCCCGCCTTCGCCGCCGGCCCCGCCCCGGCCATTCAGGATTCCGGCGCTACCACCGATACCACCGACACCGCCTTCGCCGCCCCCGGCGTTGCCTGCACCACCGGTACCACCGGCGCCACCGACGCCCGCCACGGATAGAAATCCGGTTTTGCCGCCAGCGCCACCAGCACCACCAGCGGTGCCGACCGTGATCGCTACCGCACCCGCTCCACCGTTGCCGCCACTGCCCAGGAAAAAGCCGCCATGGCCACCCGAACCGCCGGCGCCACCGTTAACCCCCGCGCCACCTTTACCGCCGTTGCCGAACCAGCCCGCCGCCCCGCCGTTGCCGCCGTTAAGGCCGTTACCGGCATTGCCGATCAGACCGGCGTTGCCGCCATCGCACGCCGTGCCGCCGGTGCACGTAGCCGCGGTCCAGGAGTAGCCATTGCCCAGCAGGATGCCCCCGTTGGGGTTATCGGCGGTGCCGTCACCGATAAAGAACCGCAGGATGCTGCCCGGCTGCCAAGCACTGATCGCCGAGGCGCTCGGCGACACCGCAAGGGCCGTCACCGCGCTCGCGAGCGGATCCGCCGACTCGCCGGTGCTCGTCGCCGCCGCCGGGTTCGCCGTCCGCGAAGCCCGATCGAATTCACGCCGCGTCGCTGCCAACGTCGCCCATGCCAATGGCCCCGCCGCCGGAGAGTCACCGTCACCGCCGGCGCCCAACCACGCCAGCAAACCGGCACCCAGACCATGAACCCCACCCGACGCGGCCACCGCGCGCGGAGTCACCGACATCACTGGCGCCACCGCCGCTGCGGGCGCAGCGACCACCGCGGTCAAGGCACCCGTCGACGAATTTGCGCCGACCGGATCAACCGAATCAGCCGGTGCCCCAGCGGAATCAGCTAACGCCGAGGAATCCGAGGAATCCGAGAAATCTGATAAATCCGGTGACGAGGTAGATGAAGTCGAGGACGACACCAGATCGCGTGGCACGGTAGTCGCCACATCGGTACCGGCCGGTGTCTCAGAATGTGACCGCTGACGCCGCGCAGGCGCGGACGTGTCGCGCGAGCCGGGCCTGCCCTCGCCACGAACCTGCGGTGCCGAGCGAGGGCCCGTGATTTCGGGGGAGTTGGTGTCGGAGTCGGGGGTGGAATTACCGGGGTTCGCGTCCGCAGCAGACCCGCCAGCAACGGTTCGTGAACCACCCCGTGATCGCGCTGGCGGCCGCGACGACGTCGACGTCGACGCCCCCGCCGACGACGTATCTGAACCGGAACCGGTCGACCCCGGGGACCCCGTGGTGTCGGCAAAAGCCACCGGCACGGAAGCAATCGCCGAGCCCACGCCGAGTACAACGGCTAGCGCACCTACGCGTCCCACATAGCGGGCGTAGCCCGGCGCGACGGTTTCTGTCGATGCCGCGGTGCGGCGGCCATACTCAATAGCGCGTACCCGCCCTTTCGCTGTGCGGCGATGACGGACCGAGGGCTGGGAAGGATCCACGGGGTTCATTGAATTTCTCCTCGCCGCGCTGTTTCAGCAAACTCATCTGCACTTGGAGGGGAGTATTCATGACTGGAACGTGAAAAATAGCTGTATGACAGAAACGTTTGATGAACTTGCTTACGGGGTTTGGTGGTGAAGAAACGGCGCGGCGAATGGCGACGGGCCGAGCGCCCTACCGAGGTTCGCTAGGTGACCGGCGTCGTTGGCGGTGTCCTGCAGTGCACGGCGTAGGAACTAGGCGGCATACTGGGCCCCTGCTGATGAAATGAGGTGGGCATGTCCGTAATCGCCGATGTGGCGTTCGGGGCCGCGCCGATCGCCGGTGGCGTGCTGATGGGTGTGTTGGCGGGGACGATTAAGGGTCCCGACTATCGCGGGATGATCAAGGACGATCTGGAACTGCTCGAGAAGATTCCGCCCGAAGACGTCGAGTTGCGGGCCGCGCTGAAATCGAGCATCGATGTGCGGATCGCCGACCTGGTGGTCAGTACCGAGCGAACCCGTCAACTCCGGGACGCGGCGTCGTCCTACAAGGGCAACTGGCGCGACGGCGTCTTGTTTTTGTGTGCTGCGCTGTTCACCTTCGTGTGGTGGAACGTGCCGCACGATCGGACCAATTGGTTGGTGACGCTGATCTTCCTGATCCTGCTCTCTGTCGTCCTCGGCCTGTATTCCGTGCGTGGCGTGATACGCGAGTTGAGGAGATCCCGCAGAAACGAGGACCTGAGAGAATCAGGTGTCTAACGTCGCCGCGAAGAAATCGGCCATGGCCTGCC
>CAIWCQ010000138.1 GCA_903911165.1 uncultured Actinomycetes bacterium
CACAGGTCGCCGCCGGCGCCCGGGGTGTGGGCGGCGTCGGAGAGTGGGGTGTAGGCCGTCCAGCCGAAGTCGGCTGCGCCGCCGGGGGTGATGAACCCGGCCAGTGCGATCGATGCGCCGAAGATAAACAGCCAGAACGACAGTGCGTTGAGGCGGGGGAAGGCGACGTCGGGGGCGCCGATCTGCAACGGCAGCACCAGGTTGGCGAATCCGAACACGATCGGGGTGGCGTAGAACAACAGCATCGCGGTGCCGTGCATGGTGAACAGTTGGTTGTATTGCTCGTTGGACAGGAACTGAAGGCCGGGCACCGTCAGTTCGGCCCGCATGAACAGCGCCATCAACCCACCGAGGGCGAAGAAGACGAAGCAGGCGACGCAGTACATGATCCCGATCAACTTGTGATCGGTGGTGGTGATCATTTTGTAGATCAGATTGCCCTTGGGGCCCGTGCTGGGCGCCAGGGGGCGACCGACTTCCAGTTCTCCGCGCGCTGGCACAACGGCTGTCACGAGGCTCTCCAACCATCCAGTGGGACGTTTCCCGACAATGCTAGAACGAATCCTATCCCCGAAACAGCCCCCGTGGGCCCCGGGTCCTACATTCTGTCGTATTCGCGTCGCGCAACCCGTCGGGCAGCGGTTCCGGGGCAGGTCAGCAGCAGTATGGGCGACCGGGTGTTACCGTCGCATCGTGCCCTTCCGCACCAGCCTTGCCGGACTCGCCGCGCTGGTGACGGTGGCAGCGACCGGCGGGTGTTCCACCCCGGCAGACGGACCCGCGGCCGGGTCTGGGAGCGGCGTCGTGACCAGCACCACCAAGATCGCCTCTGCCGGGGTCCTGGGCAACCAACGCCGGCCCGACGAATCGTGCGCGCCCGAACCCGCCCGGCTCGACGCGGCGCCGCCGGAACCGGTGCGTCATGCGGCCGGGCAGACCACGGTCGCGGCTGACCCGCAGCGCATCGTCGCACTCGGCGATGACCAACTCGACTCGCTGTGCGCGCTGGGCCTGCAATCGCGCATCGTGGCGGCCGCACTGCCGGACGGTTCGACTGCCCAGCCGTCGTATCTGGGCACGGTGGTGCACGACCTGCCCGCGGTGGGCGGTCGCGGCGCACCGGATCTGACCGCCATCGCCGCGAGCAGGCCCGACCTGATCCTCGCTTCGCAGGCATTGACGCCGGAGGCCTTCGGCGCGCTGTCGGAGATCGCACCGACGGTGTTCACGGCCGCATCGGGTGCGCGGTGGCAGGACAACCTGCGGATCGTGGGCGCCGCCACCGCGCGCGCCACCGCCGCTGCGGACTTGATCGCCGGATTCGACGCCCAGGCCAAGCAGGCCGGCGCCGCAAACGACGCCACTCACTTCCAGGCCTCGGTCGTCCAGCTCACCGAGTCGGTGCTGCGAGTGTGGGGTGCCGATAACTTCCCGGCCAGCGTTCTTGCCGAGGTTGGTGTGGATCGCCCTGTGGCACAACGCTTCTCCGATAAACCCTATCTGGAGATCGGCATCACCGACGCTGACCTCGCACGCTCACCGGATCTATCCGCCGCCGACGGCGACATCGTCTACATGTCGTTCGCCTCAGCTGCCGCTAAAGATCGCGCGCCGACGGTGCTGGACAGCGAGGCGTGGCGGAGGCTCTCGGCCAACCGCGACAACCGTGTTTTCGTCGTCAACAACGAGGTCTGGCAGAGCGGTCAGGGCCTGATCGCGGCCCGCGGGATCATCGAGGATCTGCGCTGGCTGAACGCGCCGATCAACTAAACCCGGTCAGCCCGCCACCATGCTCAGACCATCGCATCCACTGGGGCGATCTGCTGCTGACCAGTAGGCCCGGCGGACGCGGCCGGCACGGCAGGCGCGGGCCAAGGTTTCGGCACCGGCCGGGGCCGGACGCTCTGCGGCCACCAGAACCACCGTCCCAGCAGGGCTGCGATCGCCGGCGTCATGAAGGCCCGGACCACCAGCGTGTCGAATAGCAGACCCAGTCCGATCGTGGTGCCGACCTGGGCGAGCACGGTCAACTCGCTGATCGCAAAGGACATCATGGTGAAGGCGAACACCAGACCGGCAGAGGTCACCACAGATCCACTGCCGCCCATCGCACGGATGATGCCGGTGTTGATTCCGGCGGGAATCTCCTCTTTGAGCCGCGCGACCAACAGCAGGTTGTAGTCGGCGCCCACCGCCAACAGAATGATCACCGCCATGGCCAGCACCATCCAGTGCAACTCGATGCCGAGGATGTGTTGCCAGATGAGTACGGAGAGCCCAAAGGACGCACCGAGCGAGAGCAGCACCGTGCCCACGATGACCGCCGACGCCACCACACTGCGGGTGATGATCAGCATGATGGCGAAGATCAGGGCGATCGCCGCGATGCCGGCAATCATCAAGTCGTAGGCGTTGCCGACGGATAGGTCTTTGAACATTGACGCGGTACCGCCGAGATAAATCGTCGACCCCTCCAGCGGAGTGCCCTTGATGGCTTCCTTCGCCGCGTTCTTGATCGCATCGATGCGCGCGATCCCGTCGGTCGACATCGGATCGCCTTCGTGGGAGATGATGAAGCGCACCGCACGCCCGTTGGGCGAGATGAACTGCTCCATTCCGCGTTGGAAGTCAGGGTTTTCGAAAACCTCCGGCGGCAGGTAAAAAGAGTCGTCGTTCATCGATGCGTCGAAGGCCTCGCCCATGGCGGCGGAGTCCTGCTGCATCGCGGCCATCTGGTCCTGCATCCCCTTCTGGGTGGAATGCATGCCGAGCATCATGGCCTTCATGCCCTTCATGGTCTCGATCATCTCGGGCATCATCGCCACCAGTTGGGGCATGAGCGAGTCGAGTCGTTCCATGAGCGGCAGCAGGGTCTGGATGGAATCGGTCATGGTGTCGACGCCGTCGATGGTGTCGAACACCGATCGCAGTGCCGAGCACACCGGAATGTCGAAGCAGTGCGGTTCCCAGTAGAAGTAGTTGCGGATAGGCCGGAAGAAGTCATCGAAGTTGGCGATGTTGTCCCGCAGATCCTTGATGTCGCCCACCATCACCCGCATCTGCACCACCATGCCGTGGGTGACGTCGGACATCTGCTGGGTGAGGTTCTGCATCCGCTGCATCTGATCGATGGTGGTCTGCATGTCATCGGCCTGTTTGAGCATGCCGGCGGTGAGATCTTCGCTGTATTTCTGCGTCAGCTTCTGGGTGGTGCCCTGCATTCCGATCATGAACGGGATCGAGGTGTGCTCAATCGGGGTGCCCTCGGGCCTGGTGATGGCCTGAACCCGGGAGATGCCGTCCACCGCGAAGATCGCTTTCGCGATCTTGTTAATGACCAGGAAGTCCGCCGAGTTACGAAGGTCGTGGTCGCTTTCGACCATGAGCACTTCCGGGTTCATCCGGGCCTGCGAGAAGTGCCGGTCGGCGGCGGCGTAGCCCTCATTGGCCGGGGTGTCGGCCGGCAGATAGTTGCGGTCGTTGTAGTTGGTGCGGTAACCGGGCAGCGTCAGCAGACCGACCAGTGCCAGCGCCACGGTGGCGACCAGGATCGGGCCGGGCCACCGCACGATGGCGGCACCGATTTTGCGCCACCCGCGCACCCGCATCGTCCGCTTCGGCTCCAAAAGTCCGAACCGACTGGCGGCCACCACGATGGCGCTGCCGGCGGTGAGCGCGGTGATCACCACCACGCTCATCCCGATCGCCAACGGGACTCCCATGGTCTGGAAGTAGGGCAGCCGGGTGAAGCTCAGACAGAACGTCGCCCCGGCGATGGTGAAACCGGAGCCCAACACCACATGGGCGGTGCCCTCAAACATCGTGTAATAGGCCGATTCTCGGTCTTCGCCCGCCCCGCGCGCCTCCTGGTAGCGGCCGACGAGGAATATCGCGTAATCCGTCGCGGCGGCGATCGCCAGCATCACCAGCAGGCTGGTCGCGAATGTCGACAGCCCGATGATCCCGTGATAGCCGAGGAACGCCACCACGCCGCGGGCTGAGGCCAACGACAGTACGACCGCGACCAGCACCAGCACCACCGTGAGAATCGACCGGTAGAACCACAGCAGCATGGTGATGATCACCACGAACGTCACCATCTCAGTCACCCGCAGGCTGCTGTCACCGGTCGCCTGCTGATCGGCGACCATGGCCGCTGCCCCGGTCAGATACACCTTGATGCCCGGTGGCGGCTGCAGTCCATCGATGGCCGCCTTGACTGCCGCCACCGACTCGTTGGCCAGCGACTCGCCCTGATTTCCGGCGAGTTTGATCTGGACGTAGGCGGCCTTGCCGTCACTG
>CAIWCQ010000139.1 GCA_903911165.1 uncultured Actinomycetes bacterium
CCTTGTGTTGCACCACGGCCTCCTCGACCGCGCGCGTGATTTCCTCGACGATTGACTCGATTGCGCCATGCGGCCGGCGGCCGCCCTTCACGCTTCGCCCGAGTTATGCCTGAGATAGCGGTGACTGCGTTGCCCCCGCTACCCCGGTGCCAACAGGGTGCGCACTTTTGCCGCCGCATCGAGGCCTGCCTGGATGGCGCCCTCGTAATAGCCGGCCCAGCGGGCCGAGGATTCCGTGCCTGCCCAGACGATGCTCCCGACGGGTTCGCGCCATGCCGGCCCGAAGCTGGTCCAGGCGCCCGGGGTCATGAACGAGGTGAAGCCGCCGGTGACCCAGGCGGCGTTGCCCCAGTTGAAATCGGTGTAGTCACTCGGGGTGGCGGCGCGGGGGCCGAAGTAGGTGACGAGATCGCCAATAATGATCCGGCGGCGTTCGGCAACACTGAGTTGTCCGATCTGGATGGCCTTGTCGGCGGCGATGAACCCGGCCAGGATGCCGGGGCGACCCGATGGCGGAGAGGAGTCAGCCGTCAGGGCCAGGGCTTCGAGCTGTCCCTGGGCGAAGCCGCTGAGACCCTCATCGCGCCACCATGCCGAGTCGTAGACGGCCATCACCTTGATCATCGAACCCATGGGTGCCCGCTGGCAGAAGCCAGTGACCTGATCGGGCAGGGCGGGCTCGAAGACGATTCGGCTACGCAGCGTCGGCGGCAGAGCCACCACCACGGATCGGCAGCGGTGCTCGGTGCCGTTGGCGGCGGACACGCGATAACCATCGGCCTCGCGGGTCACCACCCGGGCCGCGGCAGCCGTCAGGATCGGGCCGCGGATCTGCTGCTGCAGCAGGGCTGGCATCTGGCCGGCGCCGCCGACGATCAGCTTGTACTCGGGCGTCTCGCCCTGGGGCGCCGCCTTATAGGTGAGCGCGAGGTGCAGGATCGACGCCGCGTTCGGCTCGTAGCCGCCGGAGCCGCCGATTCGGGTGTAGTCCCGGAAGATGTACTGGGCGAAGTCGGAGTCAGTCTGGCGACGCATCCAGCTGTCGACGGTCTCGGAATCCAGCTCGCGTGCACCCGGTGTCGCCCAGGGTTGCACCGGGTTGACCGTGCGCGCCAGCTTGAGGAACTCCTGATGCACCCGCAGAGCTTCGTTCTGATCATGTTCGGGGACCGGGAGGGTTCGGGGATCAAGGTTGAGGTAGGCGCTTTCCCAGTCCTCTTCCATCGGCCGCACCAGACGCTGCCCATCCAGCATCAGCACGGAATCGCCCTCGAAGTAACTGTCAAACGTGGCGAGTTTCAACTCCTGGGCGAGGTCGCTGAATAGGTGATGGGTCTTGCCGATCCACTGGCCGCCAAGATCAACCCACCAGTCTTGAATTGTCTTTTTGCGCAGACAGCGTCCGCCGATGCGCGCCGCAGCCTCAAGGGTGGTGGTGCTCAAGCCCTGGCGTTCGAGCTCCCGCGCCGCGATCAGACCCGAAATGCCGGCTCCGATCACCACCACATCGACATCGCCCACCGAGGTGCCGGTAGAACAACCGGCACCGAACGACGCCGCCGCGGCCACCCCGGCACCGGCCGCGAGGCCGCCCAGGATCGTGCGCCTCGACATCCCTGCGCGAGGCGCGTCGCCCTCAACGGTTGGTGCGGACTGATCGTCGCGGGGTTCGGTCATGGAAAAAATCCTTACGTCGCAGGTGTTCCCAGCGAACGCAGTTCGTTATTTGCGCCGGGCCTAGTCATGCTCTGCGTCAGTACGACTCCGAAACCCCGAGACCGTTACCGCTACACCCGCGATGAGATGTTCACCGCGATGGCGTTCGTGGTCTTGTTCCTTCAGGTCTTACCCTCGGATTTAGTTTTCCGCGCCAACATCTTTCGCCTACAAGCGGCTGCAACACTAATTGCCCGAGACCCCCGCAGGGATGGGTGAAACTACTCGAATTCGGCCGAACGCTCTAGGCGGTGAATGCGGCCAGATCCGATCGGTCGGCGACCACGAGCGTGGCGTCGATGGTCAACTCCACCCCGACGCCGTCAGCGCGGAAGTCGCCGGGCTCCGGCGTGGTGGGTGCCGGCGTGCCGGGCATGCTCAGGCGGGGGGTATCGAGCCGCCAATGCCCTCAGCGGACGAGTTGTCGGCTTTTTTAAACAATTTATCTGCTGTTATCAGGGTGCCAGCCAACCTCACGGACTCCGTTTTCAATTTGGTGGAAGCTGTTCCGCGATTCGTCAGAGCAGCCCGCACGCCCGCAAACGAGGCCGTGGAAATGGTGCCGTGGGTGTTCTTGACGATGTTTCCCAGTTCCGCTTTCCCCTCTAACTTTTGGAACGAGTCGCTGTCGGCGATATTAGTGGCCGCGTTTGTTTGGTGCCCCTGCAGACGCTTCATGGTGTCGGTGCTGGTGTTTAAAGTCATGGTGTCCTAGCTAATGCGGTCGGGGTTAAAGACTGCTGGAGAGATCCTGGTACTCGGTGGCCAAACCCTGTAACACGTTGCCATTCGCCGTGGCCTTCGGATGGTGGCGTCCCTGAGCCAGGGTGCCGGCGAGGATCCCGGCAGCGCCGGTGACGCCTTGCAAGTACAAAGAATTGCTTTGGGAGACCCCCCCGAATGCAGTCATTGCCCCGTAAATGGGTTTTAAGATCGCGAAGCCAGCCGTGACGTACGAGAATTGGTCCTTCACATCCTGGACCTGCTCGGCTTGCGTCGTCAGGGCGGCCTTGAAACGCCGGTCGATATCGGCCATCGCCGTGACGCGGTCTATTTGGGCTTTGTTCTTTTCGGAATATACGGGTTCGGCTTCTTCGCCGGTCCACCCCGTCGTATCAGCGGCCGACGTCAAATCTTTAACAGCGTCGTCCAGTAAGTGCGCCGCCGGATCAAGCATGTCGCCCTCATCGGGGGTATTGAAACCGTTCAGCGTGCTCAGAGACAAGTGGATGATGAGACACGCGTCGAGAATCGGGGTTTTCCAGTCACTTCTATCGGCTTTGGCTTGCGCTGCGTCATGTGTTGCCTTCGCCGTGTCTGCCCCTGATTGTAAAGCTGCGGTCTGGCTGGCCGCCCCAGCGGCGTATTGTGCCTGCGCCGCAAGAGAAGCCGCTTGGGCCGACTGCCCCACGTTCACCGCGGCCGCGACTCCCACCGTCGTAAGGCTCGCCACGGTCGCAATCCCTTCGGTGGACTTCGCGGGGTTGAGACTGGGATTCGTGAACACGTCCCCGAGGTCTTGCGCAGCCATGCCGGCGACGGCCCCGCCTGCTGAGCTAAATGCGCTCGCCGCCAGCCCCAAAGCGGTTATCCAGCTCATCACGTACTCCTTCGCCCGGTCATTGCGCCGAGGATCGTCGTGCGCCACGCTGATCTCAGGCATCAGAAGAAGCATCCGGCAAACCGGGGTGAACTCCACTGTGCCGTAAGTACAGTCACTTCATGGCGATATCCACATATTCGGCCGATGCCGCGCTGTCCGGTTCAGCCCGGTACGTCGGCCGGGTGGGCGCGCTGGCGATTGCGCTGGGTGTGGGTGCGGCGATCGCGTCGATTCCGGTAGCCGCCGCTGACACCGCGGCCGGATCGAGTGGTCCGAGCGCGGTGTCGTCATCGAGATCATCGGAGCCGTCGCATGCGCAATCGTCGGCACGGCCGGCCGTCCCGTCGCGCTCAGTTCTGCGGGCGGGCTTGGCGAGCACG
>CAIWCQ010000140.1 GCA_903911165.1 uncultured Actinomycetes bacterium
CCGCCTCGGGATCCATCCAGATGTTGAACTCCGCCGCGGGTGTGACGTTGCCGGGCACCGCGACCGTGCCCCCCATGATGACCAGCGAGGCCATTGCGGTGGCAACGTCGGATTCGGTGTCGATGGCTGCGGCGATATTGGTGAGTGGGCCGATGGCGACGACGGTGACCTGCCCGGGTGCCTCGAGCACCGTGCGGCAGAGAAACTCCGCAGCGGAGCCTCCGGGCGGTCCAACCGGGGCCGCGACCGCCGGCACGGTCTGGGGCACTGTGGCCCGCTGGTCCAGCCAGGCGGTCTGCAGTCGGCGGCGGTTGGGGTTGCGGGGCAGTGCCGCGCCGGCGTGCACGGGGAGGTCTGGACAGCCGGCCAGTGCCAGCAGGTGATGGGCGTTGGGCCAGGAGTGCGCGATCGGCACGTTGCCCTGCACCAGCGTGAGCCCGTCGACCCGGACATCCGGGGCATTGAGCGCGTACAGGATGGCCATCCCGTCCTCGGGATCAGATCCGACTGTGCCCATCCCCAGATCTGTGTCGATGATCAGTCGCATGCGGTAACCGTCGCATACGCGCGGCTAACGTAGTGCTGGTGATGCGGGTCTGTGTGGTGGGCAGTGTCAACAACGACCTGACCTTCGTCGTTGATCGACTCCCGCAGCCCGGGGCGACTGTGCTGGCGTCATCGCTCGTGTACGCGCCGGGTGGAAAGGGTGCCAACCAGGCAATCGCCGCGGCGCGGTCCGGTGCGCAGGTGGAGTTCGTCGGCGCGGTCGGCGACGATGCTGCCGCAGCCGCGTTGATATCCCACCTGCGTGCCAATGGCGTTGGCACCGAAGCTGTTTCAAGCATTGCTGGCCCGAGTGGTACCGCGATCGTCGTCGTTGATGCTGCTGCTGAGAACATGATTGTTGTTGCGCCAGGGGCGAATTCACACCTGACGCTGGGGCCGGAAAATGCCCGGCTGCGGCTAACTGAGTCCGATGTGGTTCTGATGCAATTGGAAGTACCCTTGGCGACCGTGCTCGATGCTGCGCGACTTGGGCGGCAGTCGGGCGCGACTGTGATGCTCAACGCATCGCCGATTCCGGGCGAGATCTCCCCCCTGGCCGAGATGGCCCAATTCCTGGACGTCGTGGTCGTCAACGAGGAAGAGGCCGTCGATTGGCGGTGGCAGGTCCCGCACCTGGTGATCACACGGGGATCCCGGGGCGCGTCCTATATCGGCACGGAGCGCTCATTCGACGTCCCGGCTCCAGACGTGGACGCGGTGGACACCACGGGCGCTGGCGACGTATTCGCCGGGGTGCTGGCCGCCAGTTGGGGCGATGGCCCCGACCGCGCGGTGCGCCGGGCCTGTACCGCCGCGGCGTTGGCGACCTTGATTCCCGGTGCTGGCAATTGCGCACCGACCTCAGGGGCGATAGCGAGCGCTGAAACCACCGCCTAGCCTGAGTTCACGATGACGGAATCCGACGGCACCAGGCGCAGTCCGGCCCCGATCCTGGGTGCTCTTGCGGTCGCGTTGGCGGCGATTGTCGTGTTCTGGGTACTGCAACTGGTAGCCGGTGATGCCCAATCCGACGAGGCGCGGGTTGGGCTGGCGGCGGTTGGCCAGAATGACGCCCTGCAACGGGAGGATTACGCAGACTTCCGCACCTTTACCTGTATCGCTGAGCAGGGCACCGAATCCGGCGTGCTCGCCGATCAGCGGCAGTCGTCGGCGGCCAAGGGCGCGCGCTTCGTCGACGACGTGGCCGGGATCGCCGTCACGTCAGACCGGGCCACCGCAACAGTGGTGTATCACTTCGAAAAGGCGCCGGACGACAAGACCAACTCGGTGATGACGTTCGTTCGGGAGAACGGGCGCTGGACAGTGTGTTCACCCGGCCCCCGGTAGGCTCACCTGTGTGAACTACGCCGGAGACATCACCCCGCAGGAGAGTTGGAAGCTGCTCAGCGACCACCCCGACGCGGTGCTCGTCGACTGCCGCACCGAGGCCGAGTGGAAGTGGGTCGGTGTGCCCGACCTGTCCGGCCTCGGCCGCGACGTCGTAACGATCGAGTGGACTACCGCTGCGGGACGCAACGAGAACTTCGTCGCCGAACTGATCGCCGCCGGTGTCACCCCGGGTGAGCGCCCGGTGATCTTCCTGTGCCGATCCGGGAACCGGTCGATACCGGCCGCGCAGGCCGCCACCGCCGCCGGTATCGCGCCGGCGTACAACATGCTGGAGGGTTTCGAGGGCCAACTCGACGAGCACGGCCATCGGGGGTCGACGGGTTGGCGCGCGGATGGTCTGCCCTGGAGACAGTCATGACCGACGGAGACGTCCCGTCGGTGCGGATCCCGTCCCCACTGCCGGACGGGGTGAGCCGGGAGACCATCGGTGTGCGCGGGGGACTGCTGCGTTCCGGCTTCGAGGAGACCTCCGAAGGGCTCTACCTGACGTCGGGGTACGTCTACGAATCGGCCGCCGAGGCGGAGAAGGCGTTCACCGGTGAAATCGACCGGTTCGTTTACTCCCGCTACGGCAACCCCACCGTCGCGATGTTTGAGGAGCGACTGCGTCTGATCGAGGGCGCCGAGGCATGCTTCGCGACGTCCTCGGGAATGTCCGCGGTATTCACCGGACTGGGTGCGTTACTGAAGGCAGGTGACCGATTGGTCGCCGGCCGCAGCCTGTTCGGCTCGTGCTTCGTGGTGTGCAACGAGATACTGCCGCGCTGGGGAGTGGAGACCGTCTTCGTCGACGGCACCGACCTCGATCAGTGGGAACAGGCCCTGAGTAAGCCCACCCAAGCGGTCTTCTTTGAGACGCCGTCGAATCCGATGCAGTCCCTGGTGGATATCGCCGCGGTGTCGGAGATGGCGCATGCTGCCGGGGCAAAGGTGGTGTTGGACAACATCTTCGCTACTCCGCTGCTGCAGCAGGGCCTGCCACTGGGCGTCGACGTGGTGATCTACTCCGGCACCAAGCACATCGACGGCCAGGGCAGGGTGCTCGGTGGTGCGATTCTCGGCGACAAGGAGTACATCGACGGGCCGGTGCAGACCCTGATGCGCCACACCGGGCCGGCCCTGAGCCCGTTCAACGCCTGGGTGTTGCTGAAAGGCCTTGAGACACTGTCAGTTCGGGTCAACTACAGCAATGCTTCGGCCCAACGGGTCGCGGAATACCTCGAGGATCACCCGGCTGTGCGCTGGGTGCGTTATCCGTTCCTGCCGTCGCACCCCCAGCATGATCTGGCCAAGCGGCAGATGAGCGGCGGCGGCACCGTC
>CAIWCQ010000141.1 GCA_903911165.1 uncultured Actinomycetes bacterium
CAGCACCATCAGTGAGCGGGCCGGGGTAGCACGCTCGGGCTTCTATTTCTACTTCGACTCCAAGTACGCGGTCCTCGCGCAAATACTCGGCGAAGTCGCCAAGGAACTCGAGGAACTCACCGGAGACTTCGCGCCCCGCGGCGCCGGGGAGACCCCGGCGGAGTTCGCCAGGAGGATGGTGGGCAGCGCTGCGGCGGTGTACGCGCACAACGACCCGGTGATGTCGGCCTGCAACAGTGCCCGCAGTACCGATGCAGAGATCCGCGAGATCCTGGATCGCTACAACGACGCCGTCATCGATCAGATCGTGCCCATCGTGAACGCCGAGATCGCCGGTGGCACCGCCGATCCGATCACCGCTGATGTGCGCGGTCTGGTGCGAATGTTGTCCGCAGCCACCGCGCTGACGCTGTCGGGGGAGTCGCTGTTCCTCGGGCCCAGGCGAAATCTCGACGACGCCGTGCAGGTGCTGGAAAACCTTTGGCTGCATGCGCTTTGGGGCGGGCAGGCCAGCGGCTAACCATGACATACAGCTTCGCGGGCAAGCGGGTTTTCATCACCGGTGCGGCCAGCGGGATCGGCCGGGCCACCGCGTTGAAACTTGCCCGGGAGGGCGCGGTGCTCTACCTCACCGACATCAATGCCGAAGGACTCGCCCAGACGGTGGCCGACGCCCGCGCGGCGGGTGCTGAGGTCGGCGAACATCGCGCCCTCGATATCGCCGACCACGACGAGGTGGCACGCTTCGCCGCCGACATCCACACCCGCCATCGGGCGATGGACATCGTCATGAACATCGCCGGCATCTCCGCGTGGGGAACCGTCGAACATCTCACCCATCGGCATTGGCGGTCGATGATCGACGTGAACCTGATGGGCCCGATCCACGTCATCGAAACCTTTCTGCCGCCGATGGTGGCCGCCGGCCGCGGTGGACAACTGGTGAACGTGTCCTCGGCAGCAGGGTTGGTGGCACTGCCCTGGCATGCCGCCTACAGCGCCAGCAAATACGGCTTGCGGGGCCTGTCGGAGGTACTGCGTTTCGACCTGGCCCGCCATCGCATCGGCGTCTCGCTGGTGGTGCCCGGGGCGGTGAACACCCCGCTGGTCGACTCCGTGCATCTGGCCGGCGTCGATCGCGACCATCCCCAGGTGAAACGGTTGGTGGGACTGTTCAGCGGCCATGCGGTGTCAGCTGAGAAAGTGGTCGACAGGATGCTGGACGGGATCGTCCGAAACCGCTTTCTGATCTACACCTCAGCCGATATTCGGGCGCTGTATGCCTTCAAACGGCTCGCCTGGCTGCCGTACTCCTTCGCCATGACCCGGGTCAACGTGGTGTTCACCCGGGCGCTAAGACCCCGGGGCGCACGGTCGCTGCCGCCGGAGTGAGCGCAGTGGGGGACCCCGGCGTGTTGTGACGTGCGACACGCCGCGGCCGGCCTGCCGACGTTGCTTACGACCTGGGAGTTTCACGATTGTTATTCGGAACATGTTGTACCTCTACGCTTTGTCACCCACTAGGTGTAGTGTTCACAACGCTGAAAGATCCGCTCCGGCTGGTCGTTCAGGAGACACCGAAACACCTGCCCGCCTGGTCGTTTGACCGCCTTTTCCGAGGAGCTTCACCGAGATGCCCATCACCGTCTACACCAAGCCGGCCTGCGTTCAGTGCAACGCCACCTACAAGGCCCTGGACAAGCAGGGCCTGGCCTACGAGATCGTGGACATCACCGAGGTGGCCGAGGCCCGGGATTACGTGATGGCGCTGGGCTACCTGCAGGCGCCCGTCGTGGTTGCCGGCGGAGAGCACTGGTCGGGCTTCCGGCCCGACCGGATCCGGGCCATCGCAGGGGGAGCCGATCTGTCGGTGACGTCGATCGCCGGGGCCGATCTGTCGGCGACATCGATCGCCGGAGCCGACCTGTCGGCGACATCGATCAGCGCCTAGCAGCTAAGGGATTTGACCGATGTTTCCGGACGGCGGCTTGGACGAGGGCGGCCCGGTGAGGGTGGTGTACTTCTCCAGCGTCTCGGAGAACACCCACAAGTTCGTCCAGAAGCTCGGTCTGCCGGCCGTCCGGATTCCGCTCAAGGGCGCAATCGAGGTCCGGGAACCCTATGTACTGATTCTGCCCACCTACGGCGGCGGCAAGGCCAATGGCCCTGACCCCGACGCCGGGGGTTATGTGCCCAAGCAGGTCATCGCCTTTCTGAATAACAAAGACAACCGTTCGCTTATCCGCGGCGTCATCGCGGCCGGCAACACCAACTTCGGCGCCGAATTCTGCTACGCGGGCGATGTCGTCTCGCGCAAGTGTGGGGTGCCGTTTCTGTACCGATTCGAACTCATGGGGACCGTCGACGACGTGTTCGCCGTTCGTGCGGGTCTGAAGGACTTCTGGAAGGCCGCCAGTTTTCAAGAAAGGGAAGACACATGTCACCCACCGTCACTGCTGCAGAGCCGGTAGCCGCGCCGACGGCAGCGCCTACGCTGCCCGGCGAAACGGACTATCACGCGCTCAACGCGATGCTCAACCTGTACGGGCCCAACGGTGAGATCCAGTTCGACAAGGACGTCCTCGCCGCGCGCCAGTACTTCCTGGAGCACGTCAACCAGAACACCGTCTTCTTCCACAATCAGGATGAGAAGATCGACTACCTTCTGCGCGAGAACTATTACGAGCGTGAGGTTCTTGATCAGTACTCCCGCAATTTCGTCAAGACACTGACTGATCGCGCGTATGCGAAGAAGTTCCGTTTCCCGACGTTCGTCGGGGCATTCAAGTACTACACGTCCTACACGCTGAAGACGTTCGACGGAAAGCGCTACCTTGAGCGCTTTGAGGATCGTGTAGTGATGGTGGCGCTGACACTGGCCGCTGGTGACACCACGCTTGCCGAGCACCTTGTCGACGAGATCATCGACGGACGGTTCCAGCCGGCGACGCCGACGTTCCTCAACTCCGGTAAGAAGCAGCGCGGCGAGCCGGTGAGCTGCTTCCTGCTTCGTATCGAAGACAACATGGAGTCGATCGGACGCTCGATCAACTCCGCGTTGCAGCTTTCCAAGCGCGGCGGCGGAGTGGCGTTGCTGCTGAGCAACATTCGCGAGTACGGCGCCCCGATCAAAAACATCGAAAACCAGAGCTCCGGGGTCATCCCGATCATGAAGCTGCTGGAGGATTCGTTCTCCTACGCCAACCAGTTGGGTGCGCGTCAGGGTGCCGGTGCGGTTTACCTGCATGCCCACCACCCCGACATTTATCGCTTCCTGGACACCAAGCGGGAGAACGCTGACGAGAAGATCCGAATCAAGACACTGAGCCTGGGCGTGGTGATCCCGGACATCACGTTCGAACTCGCCAAGAACAACGAGGACATGTACCTGTTCTCGCCCTACGACGTCGAGCGCGTCTACGGGCTGCCGTTCGCCGATATCTCGGTCACCGAGAAGTACTACGAGATGGTCGA
>CAIWCQ010000142.1 GCA_903911165.1 uncultured Actinomycetes bacterium
GTTCACCCTCTCGGCGACCGGCGCCAACACCGACGCCCTGCGCATCGCCCGGGTCGCGACCGGACGCTCGACCGTACTCGTCTTCGACGGCAAGTACCACGGCCACCTCGACCAGACACTGTGGTCACGCGGCAACGGCGAGGACATGGACCCAGACCTGAGCGGCCTCGACCCCGCCACGGCACAGACCACCGACGCCCTGCCCTACAACGACCCTGACGCCCTGCGCACCCGGCTGTCCCGCGGCGACGTCGCCGCAGTCCTGGTCGAGTCCGCGCTCACCAACTGCGGTCTGGTGCTGCCGACACCGGAGTTCGTCGCGTCGCTGAACACCGACGTGCGCGCAGCCGGCGCCGTTCTCATCGTCGACGAGACCCACGTGCAGTTCGCCGTCCACGGCGGCGGGACGATCGCGTTCGGCCTCGAGCCAGACATGCTCACCGGCGGCAAGGGGATCGGCGGCGGCGTCCCGATCGGCGTGATCGGGATGACCGACGCGATCGCCGACGTCGTCGCCGCGAACCGCGACCACGACCCCGGCCTCATCGACACCGGTGACGGGCACGGTCTCGCCGTCGGCGGCACCCTGTACGGCAATGCGCTGTCCATGGCTGCCGCGCGGGTCGGACTCGCCGAGATCTTCACACCCGAAGCGGGCCGGCGCGTCGACGCCTTGGGTCAGCGGTTGCAAACCGGACTGCAGCGCGAGGTCGACCGGGTCGGCCTCCCGTGGACCATCGACCGACTCGGCGGGCGTATCCAGTTCCGCCTCACGCCTGAGGCCCCGCGCACCGGAGCGGAGAGCTTCGCCTCACTCGTTCTGCCCCTCGCCGACGCCCGCAAGATCTTCCTGCTCAACCGCGGCATCTGGGACTCCATCGCCACCGCCGGCCCGTCGGTGTCCTATGCCATCACCGAGGCCGATGTCGACACCTACATCGACGCCGCCGGGGAGTTCCTTGACGAACTCACCCGGTAGTGCAGCCGCGACCGTGGGCACATCCGCTCGCGGATGTTCGCGAACGAACCCCGGCGTGCTCGAGGATGAGGCCACCGGTTCGGCCGCGGTTGGGGTTGGTATCGAACCCGCCTGACCGGTCGCCGTAGTCGGGGCCGAAGTGTCGTGTCGCTATCGCACACTGGGCGCCGTGGCAGGTCAGTGGCGGCAGTGTGGCGGGAGCACAGGGTGTCGCACCCCAATGCGCCGTTGACGCCAGCCGGGCGGCGCCGCTTGTGCGAGCGCATCGACGGCGGGCGGCCTATCGCCCACGTCGCTGTCGAGGCCGGGGTCTCGCGTCGGTGTGTGGCGAAGTGGTACGCGCGCTGGCAGCACGCCGGACTGGATGGGCTGATCGACCGATCCTCAGCTCCGAACCGGACCCCGGGACGCACCCCGACCGATATCGAAGACCTCATCGAGGCCCTGCGTCGCTCGACCAAGTACGGACCGGCGCGGCTTGTCGCCGAACTGCAACGCCGCCACGCCATCACCGTGGCCCCGGCCACTATCCATCGCATCCTGGTCCGGCGGGGAATCAGCCGTCTACGTGACATCGACCCGCCCACCGGCGAACAACTCCGCGAAGTGGTGCGCTTTGAACACGATGCCCCCGGGTCGATGATCCATGTCGACGTGAAGAAACTCGGACGCATCCCCGCCGGCGGTGGCTGGCGCATTCACGGCAGGGGAACCGACGCGCACCGCGCCTCCAAACGTATCGGCCCAGGCACCGGCAGAGTCGGCTACACCTACCTGCACAGCGCGGTCGACGACCACTCGCGGCTGGCTTACACCGAAGCCCTCGACGACGAAAAAGGCA
>CAIWCQ010000143.1 GCA_903911165.1 uncultured Actinomycetes bacterium
GGCACTAGGCAAGCTCCATGACGCCAGGCCAGCCACATCTCCTCACACGATGCGTCAAAGGCGACCGAAAGCCCCGCCAGTACCCGATCGCCCGGCCCGATTGGGTTGTCCTGCAGGAACATCCGGGTCTCGGCATCGATGAACGCCGCAGCGTTACGGTGGGTAACAGCGACTCCCTTCGGAACGCCAGTGGAGCCAGAGGTGAAGATGATCCAGGCGTCGTCGCTGACCGCGGGCGCGGCGGCGTTCCAGCCGCGCGACGAACCCTTGCCGCGACTCAGGCCTGCTTCGGTGATCACCCCGGCGACCTCGGCTTCGCCGAATACCAACTCGGCCCGTTCCTGCGGATCGTCGGCGTCCACCGGCACGTAGGCCGCCCCGGCCGCGAGCACCGACAGGATTGCCATGTAGAGCGAGTAGCCGCCCGAGGGCATTCGGATTCCGATCCGGTCTCCGCGGCCGATTCCACGCGCGGCCAGCCATCGCACACCCTGTTCGATGTCGGCGATCATCTCCGCGTAGGTCAGTTGCACCGCGCCGTCATCGATGCCGGGGGCGTCCGGGTAGCGCGCGGCAGTGTCGTAGAGGACGTCGATCAAAGTCCGCGGGGGCGGGGCCTGATCGGATCGCAGATAGTGATCGGGGACCCCGGGCAGCGCCACGCCTGCGAATCTTAGGCGTTAACAGGCGAGGATGCCCCGGTGTGACGGCGCGGGATCCCACCTGAGACACTTCCGGCGAGAGGGGAGTATTCCTTCGCTGCGGTGTCGTCACCACGGCGGTCGTGTCGGCCGTCCGGTACCGCAGGTCGCCTCGGCGGCGGAAGAGACCTCGGGCGTTTTTCGGCGGCCGGAGGTCATCGCAGTGAATGTGTCCGCGATCGAGTGGATCGTCACCCTGGCGGTGACGCTCGCTGTCCTGCTGGTGGATGTGGTGGTGTTCGCCCGCCGGGCGCATGAGCCGAGCCGGCGCGAATGCCTGACTGCGCTGGGGTTCTACATCGGTCTGGCGATCGCATTCGGAATCTGGGTGTGGAACTTCCACGGCAGCCAATTCGGGTTGGAGTTTTACGCCGGGTGGCTCACCGAGTACAGCCTGTCGATCGACAACCTGTTCATTTTCGTGATCATCATGGCCAGCTTCAAGGTGCCGAAAATCCATCAGCAGCAGGCATTGCTGGTCGGCATCGTGCTGGCTTTGGTGTTCCGGGGCATCTTCATAGCGCTGGGAGCCGTTGCTATTCAAAGGTTTTCCTGGATCTTCTATGTCTTTGGAGCGTTCCTGGTTTACACCGCTATCCGGCTGGCCCGCGACACCGACCACAGCGACGACGCCGACAACGCGGTGGTGCGGTTCGCCAAGACCTATCTGAACACCACCGACACCTGGCACGGTCTCAAGCTTTACGTCAAACGAGACCGTAAACGCGTCATGACGCCGATGTTCCTGGTGATTGTCGCGCTGGCAACCACCGATCTATTGTTCGCGGTGGATTCGATCCCGGCGATCTACGGCCTTACCAGCGAGCCATATCTGGTGTTCACCGCCAACGTATTCGCGCTGATGGGGCTCAGGCAGCTGTACTTCCTGCTCGGTGACCTGCTCAATCGGCTGGTCTATCTATCCCAGGGGCTGGCCTTCATCCTGTTCTTCATCGGCGTCAAACTTCTGCTACACGCGTTGCACGAAAACGAGCTGCCGTTCATCAATGGTGGCGCTGGGGTCAACGTGCCCGAGATCCCGACTCTGCTGAGCCTGGCGGTGATCGTGCTGACGCTGCTGGTCACCACGGTGGCAAGCCTGGTCAAGACACGGATCTTCGACGCCCGTTGACGCGGTGTTGTGACTGCTGGTCACCGCCAGTTGTCGTAGCCGCCCTCGGGGCCGAGTAGGCGTTCGAGCCTGCTGCGGTGAACCTTGGCGATCTCATCGCGAACGATCTTGCGTTCGGTCTCGACGTCGTTGTGCATGGCGTGGGCGCTACCCAGCCGGTTCATGATCCGGGGGTGAGCCGTCAGGATGTCGTCGATCGCATCCTCCGGCAACGCGAACAGCAGCGCATCGGCGCGGCGGAAGAGCGCGTCGTGGCTGGAATAGGGACGCTCGCGGGCGAGTTCGGCCGCCAACGTGAGACTGTTGGCGCATCCATAGAGCGCGTGAACTGCCCGACGAGTCGGCAGGTCGTTGAAGGCCTCAATCCCGATGCCCTGGTGCAGCAACACAGGAGCAATCATGAGAAACAGATGGCACAACGGCGTTACCGTGCGTTACGGCCAGGAAAACTCTCACCCTGCCGGTTTTGTGGTCGATCTCGTACTTATTGCGCTGGCCTTTCGGGATCTCTATCGTGACGTCGAATTGCACCGTCCGACTCATCCCTGGCTCTGGCCGTCAGTCGGCGACGCGGCATCACAGCACGCAGCGATACCCTTTTTCACGGGTTCATTGGGCACAATGACTTACTGAGTACAGGGGCTCATTGGGCCCAGGGGTTCATCGGGTCCAGGGGCGCCGAACGGGTCCCTGACACAGATTCAGGAGGGTCATGATCCGCACACCGGCGCGTGCCACCAGCGTGGCACTTGCGGCCGCGGTGATCGCACTGGTCGCCGTGGTGGTAGCGGCTGCGGCGCTGCTGAGTTCGGGAGGCAAGAGCAACGCTCAGGTTCCCGCGCCGCGGCAACCCGCCAGCGCGAACCCGGCCGTGATGGGTGTGCCCGACTCGGCGGCCGTGCCAACCACCCAGGGCCTGACGGCTGCGCTGGCCGCTGCCGTCGCCGATCCCAACCTCGGCACCCTCAGCGGTCGCATCACCGATGCCAAGACCGGGCAGCAGCTCTGGGAGCAGCGCGCAGGGGTTCCGATGCTGCCCGCGTCGACCAACAAAGTGTTGACGACGGCCGCCGCGCTACTCACGCTCGATCGCGATACCCGCATCACCACGACAGTCCAGGCCGCCGATCAGAGCCGGATGCCCGGCGTGGTGGTGCTCGTCGGCGGGGGCGACCCGACCCTGTCGGCCGCAACGCCCGGCGTGCCAACCTGGTACCGCGGCGCGGCCAGGATCGGCGACCTCGCCGACCAGGTCCGCAAAAGCGGAATCACAGCGACCGCGGTGCAGGTGGACACCTCGCTGTTCATCGGCCCCGACATGGCACCCGGCTGGGATCCTGCGGATATCTGGGGCGGCGACATCGCCCCCATCCAATCGGTGATGCTCGATGCCGGAAGGATTCAGCCGTCCACGCTGGAATCCCGGCGATCAGCGACGCCGGCCCTCGACGCCGGCCGCGCGCTCGCAGGCGCCCTCGGTATCAATCCGGCCCGGGTCACCTTCGCGCCCGGCCCGGCCGGCGGCAGGCAGCTGGCGTCGGTGCAGTCCGCTCCGCTGATGGAACGGCTGTTGGAAATGATGAACACCTCAGACAATGTGATGGCCGAGACCATCGGCCGCGAAGTGGCAAAGGCGACCGGCCGGCCGCTGAGCTTCGCCGGGGCCGTCGATGCGGTGGTGGCAACACTGGCGTCGGCGAATATCGATATGGCCGGGGCGTCGCTGGTGGATTCCAGCGGGTTGTCGGTGGCCAACCTGCTGACCGCCAAGACCCTCGACGAGGTGGTGAACGCGGCCGCGGGTCCTGACCAACCGGTCCTGCGGCCGATGGTCGACCTGCTGCCGATCGCCGGGGGAAGCGGCACCCTGTCGAACCGGTTCGTCGGTGGTGATCCGGTGAAATCCCCGGCGGGCTGGCTGCGTGCCAAGACCGGGTCGCTGACGAAAATCAACTCGCTGGCCGGGATCGTCACCGATACCAACGACAGGGTGCTGACCTTCGCATTCATTTCCAACAACGCCGGGATTGAGGGGCGAACCGCCATTGATGCGCTGGCTGGCTTGCTGCGCACCTGTGGCTGTGGATCATGAGCCTGCTCAACCGGCCCGCCGAGTTGACCATCGGGAAAGCGGTTGACTGGCGATTCGCTGCAACGGTGGGCGCCCGGCTTGCTCGTCCCGGTCCGCCCGCCACCGACTACACCCGTCGTCAAGTGATTGCCGACCTGGCGGAATTTTCCCGCATTGCGGAAGGGCCGGTCCGTGACGTCACCGGCCTGCGCTGCGACCGGCCGGTAGCCGAGGCTCGCGTTGTCGACAGAGCGGAATGGATTCGCGCCGCTTCGGACTCCATGTGCGCGATGACCGGTGGCGCCATCGGGGCGGTCAATGCCGTCCCCGGTCGTCTCGCCGGCGCGCAGACCGGCGCGGTGTTGGCATTCGTCTCTACGGGCATCCTTGGTCAGTACGACCCCTTCAGCGGTGACGATGGCGGTTGTCTGCTTCTGGTTTA
>CAIWCQ010000144.1 GCA_903911165.1 uncultured Actinomycetes bacterium
AGTGGATGACCGAGTGCGATAGCGCCGCCGTTGGGGTTGACCTTCGCCGGGTCGGCCTTGGTCTCCTTGATCCAGGCCAGCACCACCGGCGCGAAGGCCTCGTTGATTTCCACGACGTCGATGTCCCCGATCGACAAGCCGGTCTTCTCCAGTGCGTACCGGGTCGCCGGGATCGGGCCGGTCAGCATGAGAACCGGATCGGCGCCGCGGCAGCTGATGTGGTGGATCCGGGCCCGCGGAGTCAGTCCGTGGTCCTTGACTGCCGTCTCCGAGGCGAGCAGCACCGCACTTGCGCCATCGGAAATCTGGCTCGCCACCGCGGCCGTCATCCGCCCGCCCTCGGTGAGCACCGGCAGGCCGGCCATCTTCTCGAGCGTGGTCTCGCGCGGGGTTTCGTCGGTCGCAAATCCGTCGACGGCGACGATCTCTTTATCGAAGTGGCCACCGCGGATCGCGGCGAATGCCCGCTGGTGGCTGGCCAACGCGAAACGCTCCATGTCCTCGCGCGAGATATCCCAACGCTCAGCGATCATCTCCGCCCCGAGGAATTGCGAGATCTCCTGGTCGCCATAGCGTTCCAGCCAGAACTTCGACTCATTGGTCGGTGTGGAGAACCCGAATTCCTTGCCGACGATCATCGCCGAGGAGATCGGGATCTGACTCATGTTCTGAATGCCACCGGCCAAAATCAGATCAGCGGTGCCGGCCATGATGGCCTGCGCGCCAAAGGAAATCGCCTGCTGGCTGGATCCGCACTGACGGTCGACGGTGACACCGGGCACCTCCTCGGGGTATCCGGCCGCCAGCCAGGTGAGCCGGCCGATGTTTCCCGCCTGCCCGCCGATGGCGTCGACGCAGCCCACGATCGCGTCATCGACAGCAGCCGGGTCGACATCATTGCGCTCGAAGATGCCGCGAAATGCGTGCACGCCCAGATCAATGGGGTGGATTCCGGCGAGCGAGCCGTTGCGCTTGCCGACCGGGGTGCGCACCGCATCGATGACGTACGCCTCAGACATGGCCATGGGACTTCTCCTTAAGTGGTGCGACTGCGTCAGCCGGCGGCGGCAATACCGCCGAGGACGATGGCGAGGTACTGCTTGCCGACCTGTTCGGCGGTCAGCGGACCGCCGGGTTGATACCAGCGAACCGACACCCAGGTGGTGTCGCGAATGAATCGGTACACCAGATCCACGTCCATGCCGGACTGGAAGTAGCCCTGCGCAATGCCTTCATTGAGGACGTCGACCCACATCGCGCGGTGGCGCTGATTGAGTTCCTCAACGTAGGAGAAACGTGGCTGCGACGAGAGTCGCTTGGCCTCGTCCTGATAGATGACCACCTCGGCGTGCCGGTGTTCGATGGCGTCGAACGAAGCCATGAACAGGCCCTTGAGTCGCGCCAGCGGATTCGGTTCGGTATCGACGATGTGCTGATAGCGGTCGAACAACCAGGTCAAGAAGGTACGCAGCACCTCGTCGACCATCTCCTCCTTAGAGGAGAAGTGGTGGTAGAGACTGCCGGACAGGATGCCCGCGGAGTCGGCGATATCCCGCACGGTGGTGGCCCGCAGCCCTCGTTCCGCAAACATCGCGGCGGCGAGCTCGAGTAATTCGTCTCGACGCGTTGCGGGCTGCGGGGTGGGGCGTGTCGCGGGCGGCGGGGTGGGGCGTGTCATGCGTGCTGGCTCGACACCGAGATCACTTCGCCGGTCAGGTAGCTGGAGTAGTCACTGGCGAGGAATGCGATGGTGGCGGCGATCTCCCACGGCTCGGCCGCTCGGCCGAAAGCCTCCCCTTCGGAGAGCCGGTCGAGTAACTCCGTCGAACTCGTCTTCTCCAGGAACCGGTGCCGTGCGATGCTGGGTGAGACCGCGTTGATGCGCACCCCGTACTCGGCGGCTTCGATTGCACTGCAACGGGTCAGCGCCATCACTCCGGCCTTGGCCGCGGCGTAATGGGACTGCGAGTGTTGCGCCCGCCAGCCCAGAACACTCGCATTGTTCACAATCACGCCCCCGTGATCGGCCTCCCGGAAGTAGCCCAGCGCCGCGCGCGTCGCTCTCATGACCGAGGTGAGCGTGACGTTCAGGACACGATCCCACTCTTCGTCAGTCATATCGACCACCGGTGTCTGTCCACCCAATCCGGCATTGTTGACCAAAACGTCGAGCCGGCCGAATCGGGCGGTGGTCGACGAGATGAGCGCATCCACCTGTGCGGTGGAGGTGACGTCACACACCACGCTTTCCACTCGGCCGAGGCCGAGCGCCACCAATTCTTCCCGGGTCTCGGTGAGGCGGCGTTCGTGGTGATCCGAAATCATCACGTCGGCTCCCTCGGCGAGTGCGCGTCGTGCGGTCGCCGAACCGATACCGGTACCCGCCGCAGCGGTCACCACCAACACCTTCCCGACGAGCAGACCGTGGCCCCCGATCTCCGCGGGCGCGGCCGCCAGTGACGCCACTAGCCTCGCGCCTCCCGGGGAAGGCCGAGAACCCGTTCGGCGATGACGTTGCGGTGGATTTCGTTGGATCCGCCATAGATGGTGTCGGCCCGGGAAAACAGGAACAACCGCTGCCACTCGTCAAACTCGTTGTCCTGCAGCACCAGACCCGTTCGGCCTTTGATGTCGAATGCCAGTTCGCCGAGATCCCGGTGCCAGGTGGCCCACAGCAGCTTGGAGACATTGTCGCCGCCGGGTTGTTCGTCGTCCATGGTCGCCAGCGCGAACGAACGCATGGTCTGCAGCCCGGCCCACGCCCGGGTGATCCGCTCACGGATCAGCGGATCGTCAATCGCACCGGTGTCCTTGGCCAGATCGACCATTCCGGAAAGCTCACGGCTGTAACGAATCTGCTGGCCCAAAGTCGATACGCCGCGTTCGTACATCAGTGTGCCCATCGCGACCCGCCAACCATCACCGGGTTCACCGACTACCAGATCCGCGTCGGTGCGGGCATCGGTGAAGAACACCTCGTTGAACTCCGAGTCACCGGTCAGCTGGACGATGGGCCTGATCTCGATACCCGGCTGATCGAGCGGTACCAACAGATATGCCAAACCCGCGTGACGCTTGGAGCCCTTTTCCGAACGGGCCAGCACGAAGCACCACTGCGACCAGTGCGCCAGCGACGTCCACACCTTCTGGCCGTTGATTAGCCAATGCTCCCCGTCAAGAACAGCGGAGGTGGCGACATTGGCCAGGTCACTTCCGGCCCCCGGCTCGGAGTAGCCCTGCGACCACAACTCGGTGACGTCACGGATCGCCGGCAGGAAGCGCTGCTGCTGGGCCGGCGTTCCGTAGTCAATCAGGGTCGGGCCGACGAGCTCCTCACCGAGGTGGTTGACCTTGTCTGGGGCGTCGGCGTGCGCGTACTCCTCGTAGAAGGCCACCCGGTGAGCGACCGACAGCCCACGCCCGCCGTGCTCCACCGGCCAACCCAGGCAGGTCAACCCGGCGGCGGCGAGGTGCCGATTCCACGCCAGCCGCTCCTTGAACGCCTCATGCTCGCGGCCCGGACCACCCAGGCCCTTGAGCGCGGCGTAGTCACCGACCAGATTGTCTTCCAACCATTCCCGGACCTCCGCCCGGAACTCCTCGACCGTGATCACCCTTGTAGGCTAACCTACCAAGCACTTGCTTGTCTGGAGACCCTGAGGAGCAGCATTGACCGCGCAAACCGGGCACCTGCTCACCACGCCGGCGGTGCTCGACCGGATGGCCCGCGACTTCGCGGACCACGATGCACTCGTCACCGCAGACCGCACTTTCACCTTCGCCGAATTGCGCGAGGAAGTCCGACGGGCCGGGGCGGCAATCGCCGGACTCGGGGTCGCACCGGGTGACCGGGTCGCGATCTGGAGTCCCAATACCTGGCACTGGGTCGTCGCCTGTCTGGCCATTCACTACGCGGGCGCGGTACTGGTGCCGTTGAACACCCGCTACACCGCTGAAGAAGCAACCGACATCCTCGCCCGGACCGAGGCGCCACTGCTGATCGGGATGGGCCGGTTCCTCGGTCATGACCGAGTCGCCGATCTCGATCGCGGCGCACTGCCCGCGTTGCGGCACATCGTGCGGGTGCCCGTCGAAACAGAACAAGATGCCGATGACGGCACCTGGGACGCGTTCATGGCCGGGTCGCAAGCCCCGATGTCGGAGGTCGATGCCCGTGCCGCCGCGGTGCGCCCCGACGACGTCTCCGACATCCTGTTCACCTCCGGCACCACCGGACGCAGCAAGGGTGTGCTGTGTTCACACCGGCAATCGCTGTCGGCGCCGGCAGCCTGGGCCGAGTGCGGACAAATCACAAGTGCCGACAGGTATTTATGCATCAACCCGTTCTTCCACAACTTCGGATACAAGGCCGGCATCCTGGCCTGTCTGCAGACCGGCGCGACACTCATCCCGCAGCTGACATTCGACCCGGAGCAAGCAATGCGGATGGTGCAGGACCAGAAGATCACCGTGCTACCCGGGCCGCCGACGATCTATCAGACACTGCTAGATCACCCGTCCCGCAAGCACTTTGACCTCAGTTCGCTGCGGTTCGCCGTGACCGGTGCGGCGATCGTACCTGTGGTTCTGATTGAGCGGATGCAGAGCGAACTCGACTTCAAGATCGTCCTAACCGCCTACGGGCTGACCGAGGCGACCGGTTTCGGAACCATGTGCCGCGCCGACGACGACCCGGTGACCGTAGCCACCACATGCGGGCGGCCAATGGCCGGCTTCGAACTGCGCATCGATACTCCCCGCGACGACACCGGAGCCGGTGAGGTGCTCCTGCGTGGACCCAACGTCATGCTCGGGTACCTCGATGATCCGCAGGCGACGACCGAAGCCATCGACGCCGAAGGCTGGCTGCACACCGGCGATATCGGCATCGTCGATGAGGCGGGCAACCTGCGGATCACCGATCGACTCAAGGACATGTACAAATGCGGCGGATTCAATGTGTACCCCGCCGAGGTGGAACAAACACTGGCCCGGTTGGAAGGCGTCACCGAAGTCGCGGTAATCGGAATTCCCGACGAACGCCTCGGTGAAGTCGGCAGGGCCTTCGTCGTGCGACGTCCGGATTCCAAGATCGACGAGGCCACCGTGATCGCCTACAGCCGAGAACATCTGGCGAATTTCAAAGCACCCCGATCGGTGGTCTTCACCGATTCACTACCCCGCAATGCCGGCGGAAAAGTGGTCAAACCGACACTGCGAAAGATGAGTTAATGGATCTGCACTACGACGATCAGACCTGCGCCTTCCGGGACGAAGTGCGGGCATTCCTCGCCGCCAACGCCGCATCGTTTCCTACTGAGTCCTACGACACCGCTGAGGGTTTCGAGCAGCACCGGCATTGGGACAGGGTGCTGTTCGACGCCGGACTGTCAGTGATCACCTGGCCCGAGAAGTACGGCGGGCGAGATGCCACCCTGCTGCAGTGGGTGGTGTTCGAGGAGGAGTACTTCCGGGCCGGCGCCCCCGGCCGCGCGAGCGCCAATGGAACCTCGATGCTCGCCCCGACATTGTTCTCCCACGGAACCGAGGATCAACTGGATCGCATCCTGCCGAAGATGGCTAGTGGCGAACAAATCTGGGCTCAGGCATGGTCGGAACCTGAGTCGGGCAGCGACCTTGCATCACTGCGGTCAACCGCGACCAAGACCGACGGCGGGTGGCTGCTCAACGGCCAGAAGATCTGGAGCAGCAGGGCACCATTCGCCGAACGCGGATTCGGTCTTTTCCGATCCGACCCCGAGTCGCAACGCCACCAAGGCCTCACCTACCTCATGTTCGATCTGAGGGCCGACGGGGTCACGGTGCGCCCGATCCAGCAACTCGGCGGCGAGACCGGTTTCGGAGAGATCTTCCTCGACAATGCGTTCGTTGCCGACGACGACGTCATCGGGGCTGCACACGACGGGTGGCGAGCGGCCATGAGCACGGCCAGCAACGAACGCGGGATGTCGCTTCGCAGCCCCGCGCGGTTCGTCGCACCCGCGCAGCGTTTGGTCGAGGCCTGGAAGGCCAACCCAGATCCGGCGTTCGCTGACCAGGTGGCCGACGCCTGGATCAAGGCGCAGGCCTACCGACTACACACCTTCTCAACGGTGACCCGACTGGCCGAAGGCGGCGAGTTAGGGGCGGAGTCGTCGGTCACCAAGGTGTTCTGGTCAGACCTTGATGTCGCCATTCATCAAACCGCATGCGAGTTGCGCGGGCCCGACGGTGAACTCGCAGATTCATGGACCGATGGTCTGCTGTTCGCGTTGGGCGGCCCGATCTACGCCGGCACCAACGAGATTCAGCGCAATATTATCGCCGAACGTCTACTGGGGTTACCGAGGGAGAGCGCCGGGGTGAAACGGTGAGGTTCGCACTCGACACCGAGCAGCACGACTTCGCTGCCAGTATCGACGCGGCGATGGCCGCGGCCGATGTGCCGAGTGCGGTTCGGGCCTGGGCAGGGGGCGACACCACACCGGGACGCAAAGTCTGGCAGCGATTGGCCGAGCTGGGAGTGACCGCTCTGGCCGTGCCGGAGGAATTCGACGGCCTCGGAGCCCACCCGGTTGATCTGGTGGTGGCGTGCGAACGGCTGGGGCGCTGGTGCGTGCCCGGACCGATTGCCGAATCCATCGCGGTGACACCGGTTCTGCTCGCGGGCGATGAACGGTCCGCCCAGATCGCCGCCGGCGACCTGATTGCCACCGTCGCGATGCCGCCGGCGGTGCCACGGGCCGTTGACGCCGATTTCGCAGGCCTGGTGCTGCTGGCCGCCGACGGTGCGGTCAGCGACGCAACCGTCGGCGAGCAGTCGACTTCGGTGGACCCGAGTCGGCGGCTGTTTGAGACATTTGTTTCGGGGCAGCCGCGTGCAGCCGACGTGGCGCGGGCGTACGAGTTCGGCGTACTGGCCACCGCCGCGCAATTGATCGGTGCCGGCCAGGCGATGCTGGACTCCTCGGTGGAGTACGCAAAACAACGCACCCAGTTCGGCCGCGTCATCGGTGGCTACCAGGCGATCAAGCACAAATTGGCTGACGTGCACATCGCCGTTGATCTAGCGCGACCGTTGTTGTACGGGGCCGCGTTGTCATTGGCAGCGGACTCTGTAGACACCGCACGCGACGTCAGCGCGGCCAAAGCGGCGGCATCGGATGCCGCTCTGCTGGCGGCCCGGACCGCGTTGCAGACCCACGGTGCCATCGGCTACACCGCGGAGCACGACCTCTCGCAGTGGCTCCTGCGGGTACAGGCTCTACGATTCGCATGGGGTGGTCCGGCGAGTCACCGCCGCCGAGTACTGGAGAATCTGTGACCACGACTGAAGAACGGCAGCTGCTACGCCAGACCGTCGCCGCACTGGTCGGCAAGCTTGCCTCTCCCGAGGCCGTTCGTCGGGCCATGGAATCACCTCCCGGATACGACACGTCGCTGTGGTCGATACTCTGCGAACAGGTCGGTGCGGCAGCCTTGGTGGTGCCCGAGGAACTTGGTGGCGCCGGCGGCGAATTGGCCGACGCGGCAGCAGTTCTGGAGGAACTCGGTCGCGGCTTGGTGCCCACCCCGCTATTGGGCACCACGTTGGCAGAACTGGCCTTGCTGGCCGGCGATGATCCAGACGGTGACGCCCTGGAGCAGCTGGCCGCCGGCTCGGCGATCGGCGCACTGGCATTCGATCGCGATTATGTGATCAACGGCGACATCGCCGACGTGGTCATCGCCGTCGAGGACGCCCGCATCCTGCGCTGGAGCGACGTGACCACCGAACCGGCGCACACCCTGGATCCGACGCGGCGACTCGCCCGCGTCGTGCCCGGATCATCGGCGATGATCGGCACCGACCCCGGCCTGGAACACACCGCGGCGATCCTGCTGGCCGCCGAACAAATCGGGGCAGCGGCCCGCTGCCTGGAACTCACGGTCGACTACACCAAACAACGCGTACAGTTCGGCCGGCCGATCGGGAGTTTCCAGGCCCTCAAGCATCGAATGGCCGACATGTATGTGGCCGTACAATCGGCGCGGGCGGTCGTCGGCGAGGCGGTCGACAGGCCCACCCCGGTCACGGCCGCACTGGCCCGACTGGCAGCCAGCGAAGCATTTTGCGCCGTCGCGGGCGAGGCGATTCAGTTACACGGTGGTATCGCAATCACCTGGGAACACGACATCCAGCTGTACTTCAAACGCGCCCACAGCAGCGCCCAGTTGTTCGGCCCGCCCCGCGACCAGTTGCGTCGGCTCGAGTCCGAAGTCTTCTAGACGATGAGGTTGTCGGGGCGATGAGGTTGTCGGGGCGATGAGGTTGTCGGGGCGATGAGGTTTTCCGGGCGATGACGCCTCACATTGCCCGCCGGGCCGGGATCCCGCCGTTTCACGTGATGGATGTGTGGCTGGCGGCCGCCGAGCGCCAGCGCAGCCACGGCGATCTGGTGAACCTGGCGGCGGGCCAGCCGAGTGCCGGCGCGCCCGCGCCGGTGCTGGCCGCAGCGGCGGCGGCGCTGCAATCGAATCAACTCGGGTACACCGTGGCACTGGGCACCGAGGAACTGCGCACCGCGATCGCCGGCTCCTACGCTACGAACTACGGGCTCGACGTGACCGCCGACGACGTGGTGATCACCACCGGATCCTCCGGAGGTTTCCTGCTCGCTTTCCTGGCCTGCTTCGACGCCGGGGACCGGGTGGCGATCGCGAGCCCGGGCTATCCCTGCTATCGCAACATCCTTTCGGCACTGGGTTGTGAGGTTGTCGAGATCGAGTGCGGTCCGCAAACACGGTTCCAGCCGACCGTCGAAATGCTCGCCGCCCTCGACCCGCCGGTCCGTGGAGTCATCGTCGCCAGCCCGGCGAATCCGACCGGAAC
>CAIWCQ010000145.1 GCA_903911165.1 uncultured Actinomycetes bacterium
AGGGTGATCCCGTCGATCACCCGAACGACATTGTGAGTCTGGCGATCGAAGTTCAAGGTGCCGTGGGCGAAGTTCTGCACGATCCATTGCGGCTCGGCGATCTCGCCACTGGTCGGCAGGCCAAGCGCGCCGAGTTCATAGCCGAGCGAAGCCCACGCCTCATAAATCGCGCCGGTGAGCGGTTGAGCACCGGTCTGTGGCGACCAGTACATCGCGCCACGTTCGAAGGTGGCGTAACGGGTGGCTCCCGCGCCGGTAGCCTCCGGCGATGTGGGCATACCCAACGGGTTGGCTCGCCCGCCGTCGGCCTCCCAGCGGTTCAGGATCGCGCCACCCCGGAGTGACTCGATTGCGTCGGGTGGACGATTGAAACCCGCTGCAATGGAACGGATCTCGTCCAGCGCCGCGTATCCGGCTTTGCCCGGGCACTCGGTGTTGCCGACATCGCGATGGGCGAAAATCTCGGGCAGCGTGACCGTATTGCCGCCGGGCACCACGGTGTACTGACCGCCGGCAGACTTCAGTTGTACGGTGTTGAGCGGGTTAACGCGATCGAGGCTCATCCGCCAGCCCAGCAGTCGCCCCATCGTCTTGACCATGATGTCCGGTGGTGGATCTTCGTCGAAGTCACCAATCAGGGACACCCCCCACACGTCGCGGTTGAAACCGCCGGTGTGAGAACCCAGTACGTCCTTGGTGATCCCGCCGCCTCGGCCCTCGAAAACCTGGCCGTATTTGTCCACTAGAGCGTTGTAGGCGATGTCACACCATCCCAACGTGATGGTGTGATACGCGTAGATCGATCGGATGATGGCCGCCGAATCCTGCGGCGAGTAGTCATTTCCGGTCGCGGTGTGGTGTAGGACTGCCGCACGTATTCCACTGCCGTACGAGGGTCCTCCGCACCGCATGCTGGTGCCTGCACCCCATTGGGCGCGGCTGATGATGTTGGGTGGTTGTCCCGGGCCGAGTGTCGCCGTCGGCGGCGTCCATTGGGTGTCTACCGGGGACTGCGGGGGAGTGATCAGCACCGCAGACAGATTCTGCGCGATTGACGTTTCGGTGTTGGCGGGTATGTACCCGAGTTCCCGGCCGGCATCGAGGCCAGTGTCCGGGGGGGCCACGGTCACGGGTGCGCCCTCGGGGCGAATTACCGCGATCTGCACCGAGGTGGTGCTGCCGACAAAAACAGGGTCGGTGCCGCGCGCGACTCCGTCGAGGTTGTCGTCGGAGTTCGATTCCATGTTGTGGGCGTGGTACCAGGGCCCCCAGGACCCGTCCGGGCGTTTGGCCCGTATCCGCGCGGAGGTGGCGCTGAGATCGTTCCCGGTCAACGCAACCATCGAGAAAGGAGTCGGCTGGCTGATTTCGCGGACAGTTTCCCCGCCGCCTACGCCGGCGAGTGGTTGCTGGACCAGGACGGTGTCATCAGCACTCGGAGTGGGTTGACGGTCGCTGCCACCGTTGATCGCCAACGGTGCCATAAGCATGGTTGCCGCCACCGCGGTGAAAAGGATCGTCGGTGGTGGACGACGGAACAACACCCGGCTGATGTTACGTATGAGATAGCTGTTGCTCGCGGTGCGACACGGACTAATGGGGAGCTTGTGACTATTGGTACCTGCAACGACACCGCAGGGGTCTGTGGTACCTCGGCCGATTGGCCGGACCCACCCTGCGGTGCCGTTTCGTGCAGGTCTTGCGCGCTTAGACGTGCGCGCTTAGACGCGCGCGCTTAGCCTGGCGCGCTTTAGCCCAATGCGGCGACGCCCGCGGCTTCCACTGCCGGTGCCGCTGCGACCGGCGCAGCAGCGGCCGATGCTGCCGCGCCCTGCATGGCCTGGGTGATACCCGGCATCAGGACGCCCTTGAGCAGGTCGATCGCCTGGCCGACGCCAAGTTGGTTGGCGGCACTGCTGAGATCGCCGATGATTCCTGTGGAGCTTTCCACCGGAGCCATCGGCATACCGAGTGACGGGTCACCCAGGATCGGGTAGGTACCGGCAATGGGTCCCAACGGAGCGCTGATCGGCTGCTCGATGGGCAAGCCGATGGTGCCGGCGGCCGGGCTGGTCAGCAAAGGATCCACGCCGATCTGCGGTGTGGTCAGGCCCGGTGTGGTCAGGCCCGGTGTGGTCAGGCCCGGTGTGGTCAGGCCCGGTGTGGTGAGCGCCGGTGTGGTCAGGCCCGGTGTGGTCAGGCCCGGCGCGGTGAGGCCCGGGCTGAGCGGACCGGTCTGCACGGGTTGAGCTCCGGCCGGGCTCAGTCCGGTCGGCAGCGGCGGCAGGTTGATGCCGAACTGCGAAAGACCCTGCTGCAATGCCGACAGGATCTCGTTGGGCAGGTCGGTGACGACCGCCGCCCGGGTGAATTCGCGGTGCTCGGCAGACGGCTGAGAGCTCAGTCCGATCACGCTGAGAGCTGCGACGGGGGTGGCGACGGCCAGGGCACCAACCGCGCTCATGGCTGTCGAGATCTTGCGTCGACGACGGTTCGGCACGGGAGTCTCCTCAATCTGGACTATGCGGGTGCCCATTTTTGGGACCCGGTTTACTTTTTTCGCACGCTCCGGAATCGAACGACGCCGGCTCCGAAGCCCACGATCCGATGGTACGGCTGAGGCTTGTGAGACTGGAGTGACGATGCGGAATCGTGAGCCAATCGCGACCTTGAGTTCGGGTGCCGCGCGGTCAATTTCACCCGCGACGCCGGGTTCGCGATGGGGTTAGCGCCGTACGTTTCCGATAACCTAGGCGCCAATGACCTCTTATGACCTGATCGTCGTCGGCTCGGGATTTTTCGGCCTGACCCTTGCCGAACGCGCGGCCAGCCAACTCGGCAAGCGGGTCCTGGTCATTGAGCGACGGGGGCACCTCGGCGGTAATGCCTACTCGGAAACCGAACCGCAGACCGGCATCGAGATCCACCGCTACGGCGCCCACCTGTTTCATACCTCGAACAAGCGGGTGTGGGACTACGCGCACCAGTTCACCGAGTTCACCGGCTATCAGCACCGGGTATTCGCCATGCACGGCCGGCAGGCTTATCAGTTCCCGATGGGACTCGGTCTGGTAGCTCAGTTCTTCGGCCGCTATTACGGCCCCGAGGAAGCGCGTGCGTTGATCGCCGAGCAG
>CAIWCQ010000146.1 GCA_903911165.1 uncultured Actinomycetes bacterium
GCCTGCTTGTCATATCGGTGGAGCTGCCGGGAATCGAACCCACTGAAAGACCGAGTCAGGCGACGGCGTCGTCGCTGAGGTATCTGTAAGCCGTAGCCCGGGACACTCCAAGCATTTTGGCGATGTCCGCAGCCACTACTCCTTTGTCGCGAAGGGCGCGGGCTTTCGCGGCGTCGGCGTGGTCAACCTTTCGCGGTCGGCCACCCTTACGCCCGTTCGCGGCGGCAGCGGCGAGGCCGGCTCGCGTCCGCTCGATCATGGTGTCACGCTCCAGTTGCGCGAAGGCGGCCATGATGGTCAGCATCGCCTTGCCCATCGGTCCGTCGGTATGCAGTCCCTCGGTGACGCTGCCGAACCCGATGTCGCGGGACGCCAGGGTGTCGATGATCTCCAGGACGTGGCGAGTGTTTCGCCCCAAGCGGTCGAGCTTCCAGACCGTCAAGACGTCGCCGGCACGAAGGTGATCCAGGCAGGCATCGAGTTGGGGCCGGCTCTCCCGGGACCCGCTCACACCGTGGTCGGTGAATATCCGAATGGCACCGGCCTCACGTAGCGCATCGAGTTGCAGCTGAGGATCCTGATCGGTCGTGCTAACCCTTGCGTACCCGATGACTGCCAATTCCGCTCCCCTGTGTCAAAAACCCGTGCCGTTCGGAGACTTTCATCGTACCTGTTTTGAGACAGGTTTTCAAGACATCACCCGGCGTCCGGATCCTGCTATTCGCGGTAATGCGAGGACGGCACCGGCAGTCTCAACAACCGATCGTTTTTGAGACGGCCCGCTAGGTGCATTGATGTGCAGAGTGGTGGCGCCGGTGGCCGGACGACCGGTCAGTGGTTATCGCGGCTCTCGCCCTTCCTCCCCCCTAATGGCGGTTCGGAGATGTGAGAAATCGCGCCCCGAGGGTATTCCTGGACGGCGCCGTCACCACACAGGTGCTCGTTGTACTGCCAGTGGTCCTCGTCGGTCTCGTGCGGCTCGACCTGAACCCGAGACATCACCTGCTGCCCTGTCGAGTAAGTGTTGTCGTGGGTGTCCCAATTCCAATCGTCACTGGTTTCCTCATTGCGGACCGCCGCGGTGGTGTTGTTGTACAGAAACTCCCAGTAGCGAAAGCACCAGTTCCATTGCAGGTGCTCATTGGCTTCAGTGTCCAGCCGGCCGGTGCCGGCGAGCTCCGCCAGTTGGTACTGCAGCTCCGCGATAGCTCGCGACAACGTGGCGAAGAGGTACTTGACCATGTCGGTGACGTCGTCGGTATCGAGATCAGGGCGACGCGGTGGGGGCAGGCGAGCAATGAAGGGATCACACCAGGAAGGCTCGGCCTCCTGTTCCCTGATCCGCTCTTGGAGCTCGACCCGCTCTTTCTCCCAGAACGCCAGGCGTTCCGGGGCGATCTGACTGAGCCGGTACTTCAACGACTCGGTCGCGTAACCGAGCTCTGGGTCCAGACACAGCAAGAGGTTGGTGAAATCGCTGGGAGTCAGCCGGTTCCGAAGACTCTCGATGAACTCGCGCTTGGATTCTTTGCTTTTCATGAGTTCCCCCTCCAGGAGGCCGACGACAGC
>CAIWCQ010000147.1 GCA_903911165.1 uncultured Actinomycetes bacterium
CCGCATCGGCCGGCAGCACCAGTTGGTCGTTGACAGAGAACACGGCACCTTCGGCATCCAGGTAGATGTCGAAAATGACCGACTGATCTTCCGTCACGGTGCGGCGAAGGGCCAGGACCTTTCCCACGATCCGGCATCGAAAACTAACCGGTGTCCCGTGACTCAAATTCCCGTACAGGTCGCGCCCTGTGAACGGCGCGATGGTCACCGTGTGCGGCATCATCGTCAGGAATTCAGACCGCTCAAACATCGGTTACTCCGGATTGTCGTGCATCCCGACTTTGAACGTGCCCTGCACCAACGCCGCATTCGCGGCCTGCTCTTCCTTGTCCGTTGTGTACACCCCGCCTGCCGTGGGAATCGACCACACGGCGCTGCTCACAGCCTTGGTGTCGAACGACGCCGCGAGCTCTAGATACGCACGCGCTTTCTGGGAAGCGAGAATCTTGAGATCCCCGACCCACTTGTCCGCGTACCGCGCGAATTTGGATGCCAACGCACGGCACGCCACTGCCGCTGACGCGTAGAGCGTGCCGTGCGTCTCCAACAGGTAGTCCAGTTCGGAGTCCTGGAATTGCTGATCGGTAGTATCCGTATCGCCGATCAGAAACCGAAGGCGGTCGGTGTCCGTACCCAGCGCACTGTCATACGTCCACGCCATGACCGCCTCCAGCTATGCGTGACGGCTCCGACGCTTCGGTCGGACAACTGCCACGGGATCGACATCTTCGGCCGAGGAAACTTCCTCGGCCGTCGCGAGCCGCAGATACCGCTGTGTCAGCAGCCGCGGAGTGTGCTTCCACGCTGCGGCATCCACGATCTCGCCCTGCTCGAATACGCGCCCCTCGGGTCCGCCGAACGTGCGCGTCACCACGCAATACTGTGACATAGTCTAGGCCTCTTTCACTGGAGGGGAGACCGCCGATTCGGCATCAGCGGCCTCGTTTCCATCCAGCTGGTGCAGCCAATACTCGCACTCCTCAATCGCCCCATTGAAGGCATTGAGGTTCGCCACCAGGACTTCACGATCCCGGTGGAGTTTGGCGAGCCGTTCTTGAAGCGCTGCGACGGTGATCATCACGAGTTGCTGGCGCACAGCGGGATCCAGTGATCCACGCCACCGACCGTCACCTTGATCGCTTTGCCCGCCACCATGCCGCCGGTCTGCCCTGCTGATCCGGAGCCCGTTCCCGCACTGGCCACCATGGCGGCACTGGCATTGGTGATGTTCAGGAGGTAGTCAATCGACTGCGCCCCCAGGTTGTCCACTGCGATGAACGCGGTCCGCGTCGGGATCGTCGGTCCGGTCGCAATGTTGGTATCGAAGCGCGCGACCGCACACGTCCCTCCAACGGTCGTTGGCGTGGCCGCGATGTCGAATGTGGCCCGCAGCGCATTGGCCGAGCCGGAGACTTTACCGCCCGTGCCCGTGATGTTCAAACTGACGTGGGCGCCGTTGACCGTGCCCCCGATAGCAGCCTGAACCCCGTCCACCGTGGTGTAGAACCTGCCCGCTTCTCCGCATCCCCCCGCACCCGCCACGTACAGACGGGTGTAGAGGCCCCGGGTATCTCCGGAAGTCGCGGTGGACTTCACGAAGTAGCTGACGAAGTTCTTGTTCGCGGTTGCCGTCGTGCACGGCGCCGCTGTCGTCCCTCCGCCCTGGACCAGCGCAGCGGTCGCCCCGCCGCCCAACGATCCGCCTAGGGCCTGCGGACCCAGCCGGGTCTTTCCTCG
>CAIWCQ010000148.1 GCA_903911165.1 uncultured Actinomycetes bacterium
CGACTGCGAATGCACCGGCCATCACCGTGAAGCCGATCGCCAATCCGAAGTAGGAGTTGCCGTCGGTCTCCCTCGCCGTTGCCACGTTGAGCACCACGTACACCAGGGCAAAGGTGAACAGGAACTCGGCCAGCAGTGCTGGGCCGGTGTTGAGCGTGGCAAGTCGGGGGCTGGGCGGCATCGCCGGCTTCAGCGCTGAGACGGCCAGCCATGCCAGCGCCGCGCCGATGATCTGGGCCACCCAGTAGCCCGCTGCGGTGGCGATGTCGGTCTTGCCCCGCAACAGAATTCCCAGCGTGACCGCCGGGTTGTAGTGGGCGCCGGAGATGTGACCGCCGGCGAAGATCATCACCATGAGCACGCTGCCGATCGCCAGCGGAGCGAAGGCGGGTAGACCGGGGTCTGGCGTCATGTCCTGCATGTATTCGGAGGGGTTGATCACCGTCATACCAATGGTGAAGACCAGGAAGAAGGTTCCGATTAACTCAGCGACCAGAGCCCTGACATTAAGCACAGATTTGCTCCTCAATTATCCGGGGCGTCGGGTGTTCGGCGCCAGGGGCAACGCGACCTTCTCAACCCAACGAGTCGCCCCTGTGACGCTAACAAGCTTCGCGTTGACCGACGGAAAATTCGACGGACCTATTCTGTGAACGTCAGGCGAGGCGTACCCCAAGCGAAAGCGGGAACCCATGAAGCTCATTACCTCCATCGACGACGCGACCGGGTTGGTCGGCTCCGAACTCGGCGTCAGCGATTGGCTGGAAATCGACCAGAAGCGTGTCAACGACTTCGCCGATGTCACCGGCGACCACCAATGGATCCACATCGATGTCGAGCGGGCCAAGAAGGAAAGTCCCTACGGCGCGCCGATCGCGCACGGTTTCCTGACGCTGTCGTTGATTCCGGCGTTGAGTAAGGACAACTTCCGCGTGCAGAACGCCACGTTGGCCATCAACTACGGCCTCAACAAGGTGCGGTTCCTGTCCGCGGTACCGGTCGGCAGCCGCATCCGGGTGCGTTCGGAGTTGGCCGACGCCGTCGCCAAGGACGAAAGCACCGTCGACCTGACGGTGCGGCACACCATCGAGATCGATGGTTTGGAGAAACCGGCCGCGGTCGCCGAGATGATTGTCCGGGTGTTGTTCTAGGCCGTGCGGTTCGGCATCGTCACGCTGACATCCGAGATGTTCATCAGCCCGAACGAGGTGAAGTTTTCGAATGCCGTTGCCGAACTGGTGATCTGCACGGTGAGGGTGGATGGGGCCGCGCTTGCGTTGGTGTAGACGATGTCCGACAGGTCCATGGTCAGCGTGTGTTGCTTGCCGTCCAGCGTCACCGGTACTGGAGTAACGACATTGCCGAGTACCCGGCCGGTGCTGTCGTCGACGACTTGCGCGAACACCGCCCGGGTGGTGCCCAGCCCCTGGTAGGTGATGCTGATTGTGGGGGCGCCGACAACCTGGGTACCTGCCCCCACCGTGACCGGCACGTTGATCGCGTTGCGCGCCACCGATCCTCCGCCGAGCGAGTAGGGCAGGGCGAAGAAACTGTTTGAGCCGCCTATGAGCGGTACGACAGGCAGCAGACCTCCGGTCGAGGTGGCGGTGATGTCCGGGCGATTGTTGAACCCGGACTGGTACGGCAGCTGGTCCGAGAAGTAGTAGCTACCGAGCTGGTCGAACCACTGGAAGTTCGGGATGCCGTCCGCGGGCGTGCCCACGCGCTTGACGTACTGGGCCAGCCAGTTAAGGGTGTCGGCGAGCAGGATCGCCTTCTGGTCGGGATTGACGGGGTCCAGGCACACGCCGTGGCCGCCGCAGTACCAGGCCACCTTGACCGGGGTGCCGAAGCCGTTGCCGAGGATGGTTTCGGCGTTGTCCAGCGACTCCTGGAGCGGGAACAGGGCCTCTTGGATTCCCTGGGTCAGCAGCGTCGGGGCCTGCAACTGGTTCAGCAGAGCGGTCGGGCCGCTGCTGGCCAACGCCGCCTGCGCGGTCTCGGAGATCCAGCCGAACAGGTTCCCGGTCAAAACCGCGCGGGGCACCAGGCTATTGACTCGGGCGCCGGTGACAACCAACGCCAGGTACAGCACTGACCCGTAGGACGTCTTCCAGGTGTTGTCGGGGTAGATCGAGGCGTTCAGGGAGTTCCAGGTGTTTTCGGGCGTGATGGCGTCGATCCGCGGATCGATGCCGGCGGCCCCTAA
>CAIWCQ010000149.1 GCA_903911165.1 uncultured Actinomycetes bacterium
CGCTGAAACGAATTCCGCCCGTGAACCTGGTCGTAGCGCGACAGCACGATGTTGTCGAAGTCGAGATACACCGCGACACGGGCCGCACCAGGTTCGGTCATGGCCGCAAGTCAAGCACTAATGGGTCCGCGGGGAGCAGGTCACCGAAGTTTGCTGCCCGGCGGCGCCTGCGGGGGCCCGGCCGGGTGCCGTCCGGGTCGGGTTTGCGGCTATGATTTAGCCGTCAATGGTGAAGTCTGACCCCTCGACACTGCCTTGGAGTGAATCGGTGAGCTTTCCCCGTCGCGCACGCGCCGCGAGCGTCGTCTTTGCGGCGTTGCTGGCTGCCGTGTTGACGGGCGACGTCGCCGGCATTCCGGGCTGCCGGGACGGGTGCAAGGCCGTCACCGCCACCGCCCAGGCACAGTTGCTGCCGGCGGTGCCCAGGCCCCCAGTCGTCGGTATGGCCCCGTTCGACGGCGCCGCGGAGATCAGCCCGCTGACCACGCCCTCGGCTGAGGTTTTCGATGGCAGGATCACCGAGGTCTCCCTGGTCGATGACTGGGGCAACACCGTGCCGGGCGAACTCTCTGCGGACCGGACGTCCTGGCAGCCCACCGAGCGGTTGAACTTCGCCCGCGATTACGCCATGACCGTTGACAGCGTGAGCGGAAGCGGTGTGGAACTGTCGCGCACGTCGACCTTCCAGACCCTGGTGCCCAACAACTATGTGCACCCGTATCTGGAGGTGCAGGGCGGCTTCGCCATCAACGAGAATCAGAAGTACGGCGTCGGGGTGGTAGTGCGTGCCCACTTCGATGAGCCGATCGCCGACAAGGCTCTCGCCGAGAAGAACATGCCGGTGATCACTGACCCTCCGGTGTCCGGTTCCTGGTTCTGGGTCGATGACTACGTGGCGCACTGGCGTCCCGAGCGCTACTACGCGCCGGGTACCCGGGTCTCGGTGGCGTTGAACATGTTTGGGCTCAAACTCGGCGAGGGCCTCTACGGCCAAGAAGACGCCAAGGCCAGCTTCACCATCGGCGACTCGCACATCGCCGTCGCCAATGACATCACCAAGCAGGTCAGCGTCTATGACAACGGCAGGCTGGTGCGCACCATGCCCACCTCGATGGGCAAGGGCGGCACCTCGGTCTACGGCAACAAGACCTTCCACTGGTGGACCCCCGCCGGGGTGTACACGGTGCTCGACAAGGCCGAAGTCGTGACCATGGACTCGGCCACCTACGGCCTTCCGGCCAACTCCGTCGACAGCTACAAACGCAAAATCGGCTACGCCACCCGGATCAGCCTGGATGGCATCTACCTGCACCAACTCGACGACACGGTGTGGGCCCAGGGCAACACCAACGTCTCCCACGGGTGCCTGAACCTCAGCGGCGAGAATGCCCGCTGGTTGCACGACTTCGTCCAGCCCGGCGACGTGGTCGAGGTTCGCTACACCGGCGGGCCGCCGCTGGCCTTCAATCAGAACGGCGACTGGTCCATGCCGTGGAGCGACTGGGTCAAGGGCAGTGCGTTGAGGCCCAAGGACACACCGCCGCCCCCGCCGCCGGCACCGACCGCCGAGACGCTCACCGCGCCCGGGCCCTGATTCAGCGAAGAATCTATTGCCGGGCTGCTCGCATCCGGAAGCGGCTGCTTAGATCGGCGGATGGATGTTGTGCGTACGCCGGAGGTCCGATTCGCCAACCTTGAGGGCTATCCCTTCCCGCCGCACTACCTCGATGTCACCGCGACCGGCGCTCCGCCGGTGCGGATGCACTACCTCGACGAGGGCCCGCGCGACGGCGCCCCGGTGGTGTTGTTGCACGGCGAACCGACGTGGAGTTACCTCTACCGCACCATGATTCCGCCCCTGGTGGCCGCAGGCCATCGAGTGCTGGCACCGGATCTGATCGGCTTTGGCCGTTCCGACAAGCCCACCCGCGCCGAGGACTACACGTATCTGCGGCATGTCGAGTGGACGACGTCCTGGCTCACAGCGCTGGACCTACGTGAGGTGACCGTGGTGGTTCAGGACTGGGGGTCACTGATCGGTCTGCGGATGGCCGCGGAGAACCCCGAACGATTCTCAAAGCTGTTTATCGCCAACGGTTTTCTGCCGATCGGCGACCGGCCCGCTCCGCCGGCCTTCCGGATCTGGCGTGCCTTCGCGAAATACTCGCCGTGGCTGCCGTCTGGCCGGCTTGTCGATGTCGGCACGGTGGGAAAACTCTCGGCCGCGGTGCGCGCCGGGTACGACGCCCCGTTCCCCGACAAGAGCTACCAGGCGGGCTCTCGGCGCTTCCCGCAACTGGTGCCCACCTCCGCGGCGGATCCGGCGATCGGTGCCAACCGCGCGGCCTGGGAGGTGCTGGGCGCCTGGACCAAGCCGGTGCTGTGCGTCTTCGGCGCCAACGACCCCATTCTGGGCAAGGGTGACAAGCCGTTAATCGCCCACATCCCCGGCGCGGCAGGGCAACCGCACGCCCGGATCCGGGCCGGGCATTTCATTCAGGAGGACGCCGGGCCGGAGTTGGCGCGGCGACTGCTGGACTGGGAAGCGGGTCTGTAGACGCCCGGCGCGCGACAGTCCGGCCGGACCGGACGTCCTGCTTGGCCAGACCGAACGCCATGATGGTGACGACGAGTTGAACCAGATCCCGGTGCTTCCTGATCCGGGCGCCCGGAGCGACTGCCCACACGTGGGAGCCGTCGGCCTGCCGTTTACACCGCAGCAGCAGCAGCGCAATCGGTTCTTGGAACACGGGATTGCGCGATGAATGGCCGTCCGCGCACCGGTGCAGGATGTGAGCCTGTAGTGGCCGGCCGTCGCTGCGCCGCACCGACATCGTGGCGGGTGTCTTGTCGACCTCGATGGTCCCGATTGCCAGAGTGCCTTCGGCGCCGACCTGGATGGCGTCGTCCAGAAGCGGGACGCTGAGACGTAGCGTTCCGGTGTGCATGTCGCTGACGGTGCCCCCGACGCATTCGGGTAGTGAGATCATCGCCCAGGATCTGCTCATGCGTTGCGGCGCAGGGGGTCTCGTAGCCGAGCGGGTAGGAGGTCGGGGTTCCAACGGCCCTTCTGTACCCATGCGCTGAGCTCGGTGGCGTCCCTGGCGTCGCGGATCGGGCCGAGGATGTGAGCGCAACCGGTTGGAGCCCGCCCAGTAGTGCACGGCTGTAGTGCCGCGACCACGCCCTCGACGGTCCGAGCCGAACACAGGGAGGGTCCCAGCAGGCAGGGCACAGCCACCAGTATCCCGTGTGGGCATCGGCGCACGACCGTACGCAGTGCGCTGAACGTCGCCTCGGCCGGGGATCTATTTGGTGCCGCGGTGCAGCCGTAGCAGACCACGACCGTGAACGCACGCGGGGTCGGATGCGAGCGGTCGGTGTTCATCGCGGTGGCCGGGATCACCAACTCGACTTCCGGACATCGGGCAGCGCCCCGATCGTGAACCGCGTCGTCGTCAGCATCCCGCAACCTCCTCGTGCGCCGAACGAACACTATTGGAAATCGTTGTCAACAAGTGATCGGCCCACCGTACCCCGGAGGTGGCCTTAATGGAAATGATTACCAATAGATCGCGCGGTGCGCACTCCCTGCGCCTCGGAGCAGGGCAGCGACCTGGGATCTGAATCCCGGCCGCCGGAACCGCTACAGGCCGAACTCGGTGTGCAGATTGTCGATGCCGGCCCGAATCGCGTCGAGAGTTTCCTGGCGGGCCCGCATCTTGCAGGTGTAGTGAGCTTTGGCGTGCAGTGTGGTGGCGAAGTCCTTGCCCGCCTCCACCGCGCGCTCGAGGACCATTTCCCCCATGGCGATCTCGTCCACCCAGCCGCCGGCCAGTGCGGCGTCCCCGAAGAACGTCCGGGCCAGGCCGACCGCCTGCTGATAGGCCGACCGGGTCAACCGCAACTTCATGATCTCCAGCGCCGGGTACGGCAGTACCAACCCCATTGCCACCTCGTTGGCCTGAAAGTTGTAGCCCGGGGCGGCAATCCGGTGATCGGTGCTGCACGCCAGGAACGAGCCCATGGCGATCGCGTGCCCGGTGCAGGCCGCGACGACCGGTTTGGGGAATGACAGCAGTCGGTGCGACAGCATGAAACCGGCGGCGAGCATCTCGATCGAGGCCGCCACGTCTCCGGATCTGAACACCTTGAGGTCGAATCCGCCGCTGAACACCCGATCATTACCGGCGATCACCACCGCACCGGCGTCGTCGGCCTCGGCGGAGTCCAGTGCTGTGTTGATCTCGCTGAGCATGGCCGGTCCCAGTACGTTGACCTTGCCGTCGTCCATCGTGATCACCGCGACCGATTCGTCCCGGCGATAGCTGACGCTCATGGGTGCTCCTTGCATTCGTGTGGTGGGCTCGAGATTACCGACGAGGGTTCAGCCGCCCATCAGTGAGCGCCACTGTTCTAGGTTGGACGCCCGGTAGACATAGTTGTCCCTCTTGACATCGGAGAGACTCGCGCTGGGTTCGGTGGAGTACCAGTGGCCCGGGAACACCACCGGGTCTCCGGACAGTCTGGCCAACTGCTGCAGGCTGCGGAACATCTCATCGACGTCGCCGCCGGGGAAGTCGGTGCGGCCGCACCCGTCGAGGAACAGCGTGTCACCGGCCACCAGGCGACCGTCGAGCAGGAAGCACTGGCTGCCCGGCGTGTGGCCCGGGGTGTGGAGCAGTTCGATGTCGATGGCGCCGACGTCGACCTTGTCACCGTGATGATGCTCGGTGAGATCACTCTTCGGGATCCCGGTGATCTGCGAAACCCACTGCGCTTCAAGGGTGTTGACGTGAACCGGCACGCTGACCCGTTCCAGTAACTCGGCCAGGCCCTTGAGTTCGAAGCCCATCATCGACCCGCCGATATGGTCGGGATGATGGTGGGTAACCAACACCCCCGACAGTGTCATGCCGTCAGCGGCGAGGGTGTCGAGCAGGTCACCGGCGGCATAGGCCGGGTCGACCATCACCGCCTCGGAGGTTTCCCGGTCACCGATGAGGTAGGCGAAGTTGCGCATCTGCTCTGCGATGGGATCGCCGGCGGCGAAGTCACGGCCGGAGAGCAGTTGCCGGAAGTAGAGACGGTCGTCGGATGCCATGGCCTAAACCCTAGAGCCTGACGGCTCTCGACGGAATCCTGTTTCCCCACAATCACTTTGCTGCCGAAAACAAGTGCTGCATCCAACCTGCAATGAAGGCGTAATCAGATGTTTATCTGCTTTGCCACCGCTTCGGTTCGGTGCCATCATGAGTTCAACGCTGAACATCTTCAGGAGGAAATGGTGAGTGTCTCACTTCGCTCGACGCTGATCTCCGGTGCCGCATTCGCGACCGCCGGCGTCATGGCTCTCGGACCGAATATCGTTGCACCGCCGGTGATTACGCTGGCGCAACCGGTGGTGCAGTTGCCTACGGTTCATGTTGCAGAAATCGCCCTGACGGGTTTTACGCTCGACCTCTACAGCGCACTAAACGGCTGGGCGGCGTTCGGCGTGCAGGTGCTCCAGGACTTCTTCTTCTGGAATCCGGACATCGCCGCCGGCATCGGCAACTTTTATACGGCGCTCGAACGGGTCGTCACCGCGGTGGTGACGACCATCGACAGCCTGTTGGGGGCTCCGACGGACTTTATGGGGACGCTGACCACCATCGTCAACACCCTGCTGCCCGCGTTCGGCCTCGGAGTGCCGACGCTGGCCGCGGCGGTCGGCAAGTCGGCGGCGTCCCTGACCGCCGCGCGCACCGGGGAAGGACCCCGCGCGGCCGCGTCACAACTGCCGGAACCGATCGCGGTCGAACTCCCCGCCGTGGTCAAGGAAGTTCCCAGGATCATCTGCTGCTCTCCGCAACCGGAGGTGACCGCGGAGTTGCCCGTCGCCGAGGTGCCCGCCTTCGTCGAGGGTCCCGTTCTCGAGGCTCTCGTCGTGGAAGCTCCTGTCGTGGAAGCTCCTGTCGTCGAAGCTCTCGTCGTCGAGGCTCCGGCCGTCGAGGCTTCCGTCGCGGACGCAGTGGCACCCTCCCGGGCGGCCCGGATCGGAACGCGTTCGGCGGCTACCGCCGCCACGACCGCGTTCGATTCCGCGGCCCCGAGCAGCACCAGAGCGGTTCGCACCCCCGCCCGGACCACCCGCGGTACCGCGGATCGGGCCACCTCCGCGGCCCGCGCCTCGGTAACGGCAGCCGCCGACGCAGCGAATTAGCCCGTAACGGGCACGCGGACGCGCGGCCCGACTACAGGCTGAGGAGCAAATGGTGAGCGTTTCGATGCGGTCGATGCTGTTTCCGGGAGTGGCTCTAGTCACCGTCGGTGCGGTAGCCCTGGGTCCGGCGTTCGCCGCACCGCCTCCGATGGCCGCACCCGCGGCGGCGCCGATCCCGGCGGTCTATGTCGCGGATATCGCCCTGGCCGGCATCGGGCGCGACATCTACAACTCGCTGAGCGCCACGGTGCAGGGCTTGGTGCAGTGGGCGGAGTTCGCCGTCGGCCTCATTCCATTCCTCGGCGGCGGCATCCGGGGGCAAATCGACATCAACTACTTCGGCCTCATCCAGCCTCTGATCGCCAACACCGTCTATGCGCTGTCGAACATCATCGCCGACCCGTTGGGGATCCTGAACACGGTCGGCTCCTACATCAGCAATCAGGTGTACGTCGGCTACACCTGGGTGACCGAACAGATCGCCTTCTTCGGTCTGCCGCCGCTGCTCGGGCCGATCCCGGCCCCGCCCCGGCTGGCTTCGGTGGGCGAGTCCGCTACTGCGCCAGTCGCCGCCCGCACCCTCGGCCCGCGGGCAGCAGCGGCCCTCGCGGCCTTGCCGGCCGCGCCCGCTGAAACGGTCCCCGCCGAAACGGTCCTCGCTGAAACCGCCCCCGTCGAAGCCGCCCCCGAGTTCGCCCCTGCCGAAACAGTCCCCGCCGAAGCCGCCGCGGCAGAGGTTGGAACACCCGCCAGGTCAGTCAGGTCTCAGGCGCGCCGCATTGCCGTCGACGCCCGCCAGGGCACTCAGGGCAGCCCTGTCAGCCAGGGCACCCAGGGCACCGACGCACTGGAGGCCCCCGTAGCCCCGGCCGCCGCCGAGGCCGCTGCGGTCGCCCCGGCACGGGTTCCCGCCAGGGCCACCCGCGGCGCGGCCGACCGGGCCGACGGACCGTCTCGCGATGCCGCGAAACCCGTTGCCAGCGCCACTGGCTGACGACGGATTCGCGATCGGTTAAACTTGCTCCAGTTGCGCCGACAAGTCCGAGGAGACATGGTGAGCATTTCCGTCCGTTCTTTGCTGGTGCCCGCCGTCGCCCTGGTCACCGCGGGTGCGGTCGCCCTCGGC
>CAIWCQ010000150.1 GCA_903911165.1 uncultured Actinomycetes bacterium
GAGCCTACGACCAGCGGACGGTCCTGCGACAGGGTCGTCACCGAACCGTCACAACGGGCGCGCCCACCGCGGCGACCGCTTCTCCAGGAATGCCAGCATGCCCTCGCGGGCCTCCTCGGAGACGAACAGCCGGGCGGATTCCTCGGCCAGGCGTGCCGCGTCGCGGTCGAAACCGGCCAGCACGGCCGCGGTGGTCAGCGCCTTCGATGCGGCCAAGCCCTGAGGCGAGGCCTTCGACAGCTCATCGGTCATCGCGTCGACCGCGTAGCCGACGTCGTCGGCGGCTACGGTGACGAGTCCGATGTCGACGGCCCGCCGGGCGGTGAAGGTCTCCCCGGTGAGGTAGTAGCGCGCGGCTGCCCGCGGTGCCAGTTTGGGCAGCAGGGTCAGCGAGATGATGGCCGGCGCCACCCCGATGCGCGCCTCGGTGAGCGCGAACGTGCTGCGCGGTCCGGCTACCGCCATGTCGCAGGCCCCGACGAGTCCCATTCCGCCCGCGCGAACGTGGCCGTCGACAGCCGCGATCACCGGTAGCGGGCACTCGACGATGGCGCGCAGCAGCCCGGCCAGTTCGTGGGCACGCCCCGCCGCGGCGCGCTGCGGATCACCGGCGGTGGCCTCGGTGAGGTCGGCTCCGGCGCAGAACGTTCCGCCGGTGTGGCCCAGGACTATCGACCTCACCGCCGGGTCATCAGCCGCCCGGCCGAGGCCGTCGCGCAACTGCCGAACCAGTTCCGACGACAGCGCATTGCGGTTGGGTGGGGAGTCCAGGATCAATCGCGCGACCGACCCGTCGGTGGCGCATCGAACGAGATTGTCAGTCATCGGAGCCACCCTGGGTCTCGACCCGGGCGAGGACCGCGCCGACCCCGACCTGTTGGCCGACGGCGACGCTGAGTTCGGTGAGCACACCGGCAGCCGGGGAGGCGATGATGTGTTCCATCTTCATCGCCTCGAGCCACACTAACGGCTGTCCGGCGGTGACGGTGTCGCCAAGGCCGGCACCGAGGCGGACCACCGCCCCGGGCATCGGCGCCAGCAGGGACCCCTGCCGCTCCGCCGAGGTGGCTTCGGGGAAGCGCGGCGCGACAGTGAACCGAACGCAACCATGCGGTGAGTCGACGTAGATCTCATCGCCGTAGCGGGCGACGTCAAACGCGGTGGCCACACCGGCGTCGGTGAGCACGACTCCGGCGGGCGTTGCCGAAACCAGGCTGACGTCGGGATCGTCGGGGAGATCCAACCCGGTGCGGGCGAACCGGTAGCGCACCTGGTGTTCTCCGGCGTCCGCGTCGAGGAATGTCTTGACCTGGTCGGCGGACACCACGTTGCGCCACCCGCCGGGCAGTCCGGCAAGCACCCGGGCGGTGACGCGGTTGTGGGCGGCACCGGCGATCGCGGCGGCGATCAGCGAGAGTCGGACCGCGCGTTCGCCGGCAAGCGGTGCGGCCAACCGGTCGAGACCGTGGGTGTCGAAGAACGCAGTGTCGGTGTCGCCGGCCAGGAATGCCGGGTGCTGTAAGACGTTGACCAGTAGATCGCGATTGGTGCGCAGTCCGTGCAGACGGGTGCGGGCGAGTGCGTCGGCGAGCACCTGCGCGGCGCGGGATCGCGTGGGTGCGTGGGCGATGACCTTGGCCAGCATCGGGTCGTAGTGAATCGACACCACCGAACCGCCGGTGATTCCAGAGTCGAGCCGGATACCGGTCCGATCCAGCGGACCGAAATACGCTGCGGCAGAGGGCACTTCGAAGAAATCGATCCGACCGGCCTGCGGCTGCCAGCCCCGCGCGGGATCTTCGGCATAGAGTCGGGCCTCGATGGAGTGACCTGTCGTTGCCGGCGGTTCGGCGGGGAGGGCCTCTCCGTCGGCCACCGCTAACTGCAGTTCAACCAGATCGAGACCGGTGGTGAGTTCGGTGACCGGATGCTCCACCTGCAGGCGGGTGTTCATCTCCAGGAAGAAGAACTCTCCGTTCTCGTCGGCGAGGAACTCCACCGTTCCCGCACCCGTGTAGGCGACGGCGGCGGCAGCCAGCCGGGCGGCGGTGAACAATTTCTCCCGCATGGCCGGAATGCGTTGCACCAGAGGCGAAGGCGCTTCCTCGATGATCTTCTGATGCCGGCGCTGGATAGAGCACTCCCGTTCACCGATCGCCCAGAGGGTGCCGTACCGGTCGGCCATTACCTGCACCTCGATGTGACGCCCGCGCGGAAGGTAGCGCTCACAGAACACGGTCGGATCGCCGAAGGCCGACTGCGCCTCGCGCCGCGCGGATCTCACCTGCTCATCCAGCTCAGCCAGAGAGTGCACGATCCGCATCCCGCGACCACCACCGCCGGCCGATGCCTTGACCAGCACGGGCAACTGCTGCTCGGAAACGGTGGCGGGGTCAAGTTCGGCGAGTACCGGCACCCCGGCGGCGGCCATCATCTTCTTGGCCTCGATCTTCGAACCCATCGCCTCGACCGCGGCGGCCGGCGGTCCGATCCAGACCAGCCCGGCGTCGTTGACGGCACGGACGAAACCGGCGTTCTCCGAGAGGAACCCGTAGCCGGGATGCACCGCGCCGGCACCGGCCGCGCGGGCCGCGTCGATGATCTCCGCACCGTCGGAATAGCTGTTGATGCGGACGCGGGCATCGGCTTCGGCCACATGCGGACAATGGGCGTCGGGGTCGGTGTAGACCGCGACGGTGCCGATACCAAGACGGCGGCAGGTCGCGAAGACGCGGCGGGCGATCTCGCCGCGGTTGGCCACCAGAACACGGGTGATCATGGCTCCCCTACATCCTGAAGACGCCGAAATTCGACGCCCCCTGGATCGGGCCGCTGGCGATCGCGGACAGACACATCCCCAGCACGGTGCGGGTGTCGCGGGGGTCGATCACCCCGTCGTCGTAGAGCCGCCCGGAGAGGAACATCGGCAGCGACTCCGCTTCGATCTGCGCCTCGACGGCGGCGCGAAGAGCGGCGTCGGCGGTCTCGTTGACCTGCTGTCCGCGCGCCTCGGTCGCGGCCCGGTTGACTATCGAGAGCACTCCGGCCAACTGCGCGCCGCCCATCACCGCCGACTTTGCGCTCGGCCAGGCGAACAGAAACCTCGGGTCGAAGGCCCGTCCGCACATCCCGTAGTGGCCGGCGCCGTAGGACGAGCCGATCAGCAGCGAGATGTGTGGCACGGCCGAGTTGGACACGGCATTGATCATCATCGCGCCGTGCTTGATGATGCCGCCCTCCTCATAGGTCTTACCGACCATGTAACCGGTGGTGTTGTGCAGGAACAACAGTGGGGTGTTCGATCGGTTCGCCAACTGAATGAATTGGGTCGCCTTCTGTGACTCCTCGCTGAAGAGCACGCCGCGGGCGTTGGCCAGAATGCCGATCGGGTAGCCGTGCAGGTTCGCCCAACCGGTGACCAGTGAGTGACCGTAGAGCGGTTTGAACTCGTCGAAGTCCGACCCGTCGACGATGCGGGCAATCACCTCCCGCGGGTCGAACGGAATCCGCAAGTCGGGCCCCACGATGCCGAGAAGTTCCTCCGGATCGGACGTGGGTTCTGTTGCCGGTCCCGGGGTAGGGCCCTGCTTCACCCAGTTCAGACGGGAGACTATTCGCCGCCCCATGGCAATGGCGCCGAGTTCGTCGTCGGCGAAGTAGTCGGCGAGGCCCGAGATGCGGGAGTGCATGTCGGCCCCGCCGAGTGATTCGTCGTCGGTCTCCTCGCCGGTGGCCATCTTCACCAGTGGCGGGCCGGCCAGAAACACCTTCGAGCGGTCCTTGATCATCACCACGTGGTCCGACATGCCGGGGATGTAGGCACCGCCGGCGGTGGAGTTACCGAACACCAGCGCAATGGTGGGAATGCCGGCCGCCGACAGTCGGGTCAGGTCGCGGAACATCCTGCCGCCCGGGATGAAGATCTCCTTCTGGGTGGGCAGGTCGGCGCCCCCGGATTCCACCAGCGAGATGACCGGAAGCCGGTTCTCAAAGGCAATGTGATGGGCGCGCAACACCTTCTTCAGCGTCCAGGGGTTCGAGGTGCCGCCTTTGACCGTCGGATCGTGGGCGATGAGCATGCACTCGGTGCCCTCGATCACGCCGATTCCTGTCACGACGCTCGCGCCGACGTGGAATTCGGTGCCGTAGCCGGCGAGTGCGCACAGTTCCAGGAACGGCGAGTCCTCATCGACGAGCAATTCGATGCGTTCACGCGCGGTCAGTTTGCCGCGGGCGTGGTGACGCTGCACATACTTGGGGCCGCCGCCGGCCAGGGCCTTGGCCAGTTCGGTGTCGAGTTCGGCCAACTTGGCCGTCATCGCCGCCACGGCCTCGGCATAGGCCTGGGAACTCGTGTCGATCACAATGCTCACGGGATGATCTCCTCCGGAATGTCGACGTGACGGCTGCGCAACCACTCGCCCAACCCCTTGGCTTGCGGGTCGAACCTGAACTGGTGGGCGACGCCCTTACCGAGGATCTCGTCGATGACGAAGTTGACCGCGCGGATTCCGGGCAGCAGGTGCCGGGTGATGGTGAGGCCTGCCGCCTCCGGCAGCAACTCCCGCAGCAGGTGCACGGTCAGGGTGTTGGCCAACCATCGCCACTGCGCGTCGGTGCTCACCCACACCCCGATATTGGCGCCGCCGCCCTTATCGCCGCTGCGGGCACCCGCGACGGTGCCCAGTGGCAGCCGCTGGGTCGGCCCGTCGGGCAGCGGCTCGGGAAGTTCAGGCTCAGCGGCTGGGGTGAGGTCGAGTGTCTCGGTGGCCGCGGCGATCGGAGCGACGATGCCATCGGCATGGACTGCAACGTGGTGAACCTCGGTCGCCGGTACGTAGCCGGGGGTGAACACTCCATACACCGCGGCGTCACCGGGAGGAGCGGTGGTGTGGAATCCCGGGTAGCTGGCTAGCGCGAGTTCCACTGCCGCAGAGGAGAATCGGCGCCCAACCTTATCCGAGTCGGCGTCTCGGACAGTACAGGTCAGCAGTGCGCTCGCGGTCTGCTCGGTGTCGGCGTCGGCCCTGTCGGTGCGGGCCAGAGTCCACTGCACCTCGGCCGGCTTGTCGGTCATCCCGCGTTCGAACTGCCGTTGCACCAGAGTCGCCTTGGCCTCGATGTCCAAGCCGGTCAGCACGAAGGTCGCGGTGTTGCGGAACCCCCCGATGCTGTTGAGCGAGACCTTCAGGGACGGCGGGGGAGGCTCGCCGCGCACGCCGGAGATACGCACCCGATCCGGCCCGTCGTCGCTCAACTCGATGGTGTCGAATCGCGCGGTGGCGTCCGGGTTGGCATACCGGGCGCCGGTGATCTCGTAGAGCAGCTGCGCGGTGACGGTGCCGACGCTCACCTGTCCGCCGGTATTCGGATGCTTGGTGATCACCGAGGAGCCGTCGTCGTGTATCTCCGCGAGCGGGAAGCCGGCGTCGTCGAGGTCGGCGATCGCGGTAAAGAACGAGTAGTTGCCGCCGGTGGCCTGGGCGCCGCACTCGATGACGTGGCCCGCCACCACCGCGCCGGCCAACCGGTGATAGTCGCCCCGGGCCCAGCCGAAGTGCGCCGCGGCCGGCCCGACGACCACCGAGGCATCGGTCACGCGGCCGGTGATGACGATGTCGGCTCCGGAGTTCAGGCAGTCGACGATTCCCCACGCACCCAGGTAGGCGTTGGCGGTCAGCGGTGAACCGAAGCCCAGTTCGTCGGCCCGGGCCAGCAGGTCGTCGCCCTCGACATGGGCCACCGTGACTCCGATGCCGAGTTTGTCGGCCAGTGCGCGGGTGGCGGCGGCCAGACCGGCCGGGTTCAGGCCGCCGGCATTGGCGACGATGCGCACGCCACGATCGTGCGCAAGGCCCAGACACTCCTCGAGTTGAGCGAGGAAGGTCTTCGCGTAGCCGCGGCCCGGGTCCTTCATTCGGTCCCGGCCCAGGATGAGCATGGTCAGTTCGGCCAGATAATCACCGGTCAGATAGTCCAGTTCGCCCCCGGTCAGCATCTGGCGC
>CAIWCQ010000151.1 GCA_903911165.1 uncultured Actinomycetes bacterium
CGGCGCTCCAGCGCGCACACGGTGCCCAGGATCAGCGCTGCGAATCCGAGCATGGGGTTGCCACTGGCCGACGTCGATACCGCGTAGAGCAGAGTCGAGATCAGCACCGGGTAAAAGCGACCCAGCGCGGTGTAGAGCGCACCCCGGAAGAACAACTCCTCGGCGACGGCATTGACCAGAGCGATCAGGACGATGAGACCGAGTGGGCCGTAGTTGGTGTACTCCAGCACGCGGACGATCCGATCGGCGATCGGCGGGATTTCCCGCACGACCAGACCGCCGACGAGGAAGATCAAACCCAGTAGCACCCCGATCGCGATGCCGGTGATTACCGGACGCTGATTGCGCCCGCGCCAGTTGATCTTGCCCAGATGCAGCGGGCCGGACAGCAGCGTGCCCCCCAGCCATACCGCGCCCAGCGACAGCGCGGAAACGTAGAAGGACTCGTCGCCCGGTCGGCTCCTCAGCGAGTACCCGAGTAGGAAGGCGCCGAGGAGCAGCACCACGCCGACGATGAGGCGTCGGCGCCGCACCACCGATGGCCCCTCGTGGTGCGGCACTGCAACGGTCCGCGCGGCCGCGCGGATCTCTTCGGGCATGGTCATGGCGGACTCGGGATCATGGCGGACTCGGGATCATGGCGGACTCTGGTTCTGGGATTCGGAGCCCGGATTGCCGGCATGCGAACAAATCAGGACACCCATGGACATCACCGTACGAAATCAGGCCGTCGAATAGGTGACACAACGCTGACGGCGCTCATTCAGCCCTGCTCGGCGTCTCGATGCAGCCCGATCAACTGCTCGTAGACCGCCGCGTTGTGACGATTCTGGGCGACTTCGGCATCGGTCAGCTCACGGCGTACTCGGCCGGGGACCCCGGCCACCAGCGTTCCGGGGGGCACCACCATGCCCTGGGGAATGACTGCGCCGGCCGCAACCAGCGAACCCTCTCCGACCATGGCCCCGTTGAGCACGATCGCACCCATGCCGATCAACACGCCGTCGGCGATCGTGCAACCGTGCAGCACCGCGTTGTGCCCGACGCTGACACCGGCGCCGATGCGGGCCGGGAATCCGGGGTCGACGTGCACCGTTACCCCATCCTGGACATTGGAGCCAGCCCCGATATCGATCAGTTCGGCCTCCGCCCGCAGCGTCGCCGAGTACCAGATACCGACCCCGGCGGCCAGTCGAACCTGACCGATCAGGCACGCGGTGGGGGCTACCCAGGACTGCGGATCACAGTCCGGACGGTGCCCGGCGACGGTCACGATCAACGGTCCGGCCATGGCGCTCATCGTAAGGCGCGGCGTGAGATCGGCCACATCGGCCGGTAGCGACGCCGGTGACCTGCGGCTCCGGGGTCAATTCGTCGTTTTGAGTAACGGCACGGGCACCGACTACGATTTCACAGTCGTCCTGGGATTCCACAGTCGTCTCGGGATCCCACACTCGTCAGGGACTGACATGCCTCATCCGGCGAACACAAGATTCAGGAGAACCGACGTGAGCCCTCGTACCACCCTCGGTGTCGCCGCGGCGATCGCCGCAATCGCCGTCGCGATCCCCACCGCTGTCCAGGCCTACGCCGATCCGACGCCGACACCGGTCGAGCCCGCGGCACCCGCGGCACCCACGGCCACCGCGGCCGCGACGCCTACGAAGGTGCCCGATCCACAGGGCCCCGGCTGCGACGCCTACCGCAAGGCCGTTCCCACCGGCGCAGGGTCGATCCCATCGATGGCAGGCCAGACCGCGTCGCAGGCGATCGCCAGCAACCCTGATCTGAGCACCTTCAGCGCGGCGATCGCCGGCACGCTGAACCCCGACATCAACATCATCAGCGTGCTCGACGGCGGTCCCTACATCGTGTTCGCCCCGACCGACGCCGCCTTCGCCGCGCTGGAGCCGGCCACTGTAGAGACGCTCAAGACCGACCCCCGGGTACTGCTCCCGGTGCTCTTTTATCACATGGTGCTGGGCAACGTCGGCCCCGCCAACGTGGCCGGAACGATGCCGACCCAAGACGGCCGGACCGTCGTCGTAACCGGCAAGGACGGCGACATCAAGGTCAACGGCAACAGGGTGAGCTGCGCGTACGCCGCGAACGGCGCCTACATCTACATGATCGACGGGGTGCTGGAGCCGCCGGTGCCCGCAGCCGAAGCGGACGCGTCGAGCACCGAGACGTCAACCGCTCCTGCGACAACCACTCCAGCGACAACCACCGAGGCGACAGCCGCCGAGGCAACGACCCCCGAGGCAACAACCCCCGAGGCAACAACCCCTGCCACGAGTCCGCCGACCACCTCGGCCGCACCGGCCAG
>CAIWCQ010000152.1 GCA_903911165.1 uncultured Actinomycetes bacterium
ATCGAGTTCAGGGCCACCAGCACCGCGGCGGCCTCGCGATCGCCACAGGCCAGGTCGTTCCAGATGATCACCATGGCGATGCAGCGGGCCAGGCCCACGATGATCAGCCCGGTGCGGTACTCCGGCAGATCCGGCAGAAACAGCCATGCCAGGGCGAACATCAGCGCCGGGCCGAGCACCCAGTTCAGGACCAGGGAGCTGACCAGGAGCCTGCGGTCGCCGGTGACGGTGTCGAGGCGGTCGTAGCGCACCTTGGCCAGCACCGGGTACATCATGATCAGCAGACCCAGGGCGATCGGCAGCGAGATGCCGTCGATCTGCACCTTCTCCAGCGCGGTGTTCAGTCCGGGGATCCACCGGCCCAACAGCAACCCCGCTGCCATCGCCACGCCGATCCACACCGGCAGGAAGCGATCCAGTGTGGACAGCCGGCCAGCCACCGGAGCTTCAGCGTTCGCTGTGCCGGTCACACCGAAACCCCTACAGCTGCAACCGAATCAGCGCCCGTGCTCAACAACGTCGACAGCGCGGCCAGGGCTTCGGGCACCACCGCGTAGTACACCCAGGAGGCTTCGCGCCGCGAGGTCAGCAGTCCGGCGTCGCGCAGCACCCTCAGGTGGTGCGACACCGTCGGTTGAGACACCTGAACTCCGGCGGAGACGTCGCACACGCAGGCCTCGCCCCCGGCATGACTGGCGATCGAACTGAGCAGACGCAGCCGGACCGGATCCGACAGCGCCTTGAACTTCGCGGCCATCTCCACCGCGGCCGCCGTGCTCAGCGGTTCGGACACCAATGGAGCCACCGGACAGTTGTCCCGCCTCGACCGTTGATTCGACATGTATCGATATTGGCAGATGTGGAATCCGCGGGGCAAGTTGAAAGGCGCGGATGACGTATCGGTGACCGTCGGCCCCGCATACGGGCGCGATGAGATCGAACTGGCGCACACTAGACGGCGATGACCTACCGCAAGGATCCTGACGCGATCAAGGCGCTGACGCCGGACCAGTACCGGGTGACGCAGCGCAACGGCACTGAGCGCGCGTACAGCGGCGAGTTCTGGCTTCATGACGAGCCGGGTATCTACGTCGACGTCGTCTCCGGAGAGCCACTGTTCGCCTCGGTCGACAAGTTCGACAGCCGCACCGGGTGGCCCAGCTTCACCAAACCGGTCGACGGCCGCAACGTCGTCACCAAACGGGACTTCACGATGCTGTTCCCGCGCACCGAGGTGCGCTCGGCGCACGGCGACAGCCACCTCGGGCACGTGTTCAAAGACGGCCCGCGGAACCGCGGCGGGCTCCGGTACTGCATCAACTCCGCGGCCCTGCGGTTCGTTCACCGCGACGACCTCGAGGCGCAGGGCTACGGCGACTACGTCACACTATTCAGCAAGGAGGACAGCATGAGTGAGTACAAAACCGCGACCCTGGCCGGCGGTTGTTTTTGGGGCATGCAGGACCTGATCCGCCGCCAGCCGGGCGTGGTCTCGACGCGGGTGGGCTACACCGGCGGGCGCAATGCCAACGCAACCTACCGCAATCACCCCGGCCACGCCGAGGCCATTGAGATCGTCTACGACCCGGCGCAGACCGACTACCGGGCACTGCTGGAGTTCTTCTTCCAGATCCACGACCCGTCCACCAAGGACCGGCAGGGCAACGACCTCGGAAGCAGCTATCGCTCGGCGATCTTCTACGTCGACGACGAGCAGAAGCAGGTGGCACTCGACACCATCGCCGACGTCGACGCCTGCGGGCTGTGGCCCGGGAAGGTCGTCACCGAGGTGGCACCGGCCTCGGACTTCTGGGAGGCCGAACCCGAGCACCAGGACTACCTGCTGCGCATCCCCAACGGCTACACGTGTCACTTCCCGCGGCCGGGGTGGACGTTGCCGAAGCGCGAAATGGCGTAACCCCCGCAGCCCTGTTCCCATGGACCGTGCCGGCCGTACTTGACTAGCCGCTCAGGCTTTTCTCAGGTACCATCAGCGAAGTCTTTTTCTCTGCTGGGCAGAGGTCTGCAGAGCGGTCGGGAGATTCAACGTGAAACGAGCGTCGGCCCACGTCGGACGGGTTGGTGGTCTGGCTGTCGCGCTCGGAATCGGAGCCGCGATCGTCTCGGGCGGTGCGGGGCACGCCTGGGCGACCCCGGCCGAACCCTCCGACGCTGGGACGGAGGCCGCTTCGCCGGCCCGGGCGGACTCGGCAGGGCCAACTACCCGGACCCGCTGGAGCCGGCCCGCCGCCGAGACCGGGGCGCGCCGGGGCGAGCCGGGGTCGACGCCGCGCACAACCGCGCCGGCCCGGCCCGATCTGACGCCTGCCGGGAAGACCTCATCGTCGGCGGCCTCAGTAGCGATACCGGATCGCGTGACGGCACTGCCGAGCGTCAGCTCGACACCACGGGTCCCGCGGGTGCAGGCCGTGACCCGCGCCGTGACCGCAGCCGTGCAACCCATCGCAGCAGTGGCGACGGAGCAGCACAGTCCGGTCGCTAGCCAATCGGTGGCGCCGGTGTTGGTGGCGCCGACCGTTGCCGCACCGGTCATGGTGCAGGCTCCGGCCACCGCAAATGTGGACTCCGTGCTATCGCCGTTGTTCGGATCAGGGCCGAGTGCGCCGATGGAGTCACCGGTGTCGTGGATGGTCGCGGCGGTCGCACGACGCCAGAGCGGTGAGCCGAGAGCCGTTGCGCCGGCTGCATTTATCGCGACGACCGCACTGCCGGTCGCGTCGGTCGCGGCAGCCGCCGTGGTTGCGAACAAACCCCCGGTGATCCTTGACGTGCCATTGGGTGCCCCCAACGCCACCACCGGGGCAATCACCGGCACGGTGCGGGCGAGTGACCCCAACGGCGACCGGCTGACCTACCGGGCGACCACGTCGACCAAGGGCGCAGTGTCAATCACCTCCACCGGAGTGTTCATCTACACCCCGACGTCGACCGCCCGGCACGCCGCCGCCAAGGTCGGGGCCACCACCGCCGCCAAGACCGACACCGTCACCGTCACGGTCACCGATTCCCAAGGTGCGTCGACCACTCGAGCGGTCACGGTGACGATCTCACCGACCAACGCCACCCCGGTGACCAACTCCACCGTCGGCCCCCCCAATGCCAGCACCGGCGTGGTCACCGGTTCAGTGACCGCGACAGACGCCAATAACGACCCGCTGACCTTCACCGCCCCCGCCACCACGGCCAAGGGGTCGGTGACGGTCAACGCCCGCACCGGCGCATTCACCTACACCCCGACGGCGACGGCGCGCCACGCCGCGGCGAAAATCGGGGCCGTCACCGCCGCCAAGACCGACACGTTCACCGTCACCGTCACCGACGGCTACGGCGGGACGGTTCCGGTCGCCGTGTCGGTGGCGATCAGCCCCAAGAACGCCGTTCCGGTCGCTGGAACCACGACGGTGGGCACTCCCGATACCTCGTCGAGTGTTGTCACCGGCAAGGTCAACGCCACCGACGCCGACAGCGACGCCCTGACGTTCAGCACGGCTGCTAAAACCACGAAGGGCGCGGTCAGTCTCAATACGGCCACCGGTGCATTCACCTACACCCCGAGTGAACCCTCCCGCGCGGTGCCGGGCACGGACACCTTCACGGTGACGATCACCGACGGCTACGGCGGGTCGACTCCGGTGGCGGTCTCGGTGCCGATCATCGGCAAAGCGCAGCAGGCCAAACTGACCTTCGTCTTCAACTACGGGACCGGGTCGCAGTACTGGACGTCGACGGCGAAGAGTTCGCTACAGACGGCGGCGAATCTGGTGGGCTCCTACATCGTGGTCAGCAAGCCCGTCACCCTCGTCTTCGATGTCACCGCGGAAAAATCTCCCAACTCGGCAACGCTGGCGTCGGCGGGCAGTGACCTGACCAGTGCCAGTGCCGGTTTCTTCAACACCGTAGTGCAGAACAAGATCCTCACCGGTGTGGACTCCAATGGCGCGGCTGCCGACGGATACATCGACGTGAACCTTGGAATAGCTTGGGCCTTCGGCGATTCCGTCAGTGGCAGTCAGTATGACTTCGTCTCGACCGCGATGCACGAACTGCTGCATTCCTTTGGTTTCCTGTCCTACGTCGACGCGCCCGGCAGCAGCTGGAACTCTCGCGGCACCAACTGGACAAAGTTCGACAGCTTCATCGTGAACAAAAACAAGACGAAGGTCATCGGCACCGTCGTCAACCGGAATCGGTGGAACACCGCTTACAACAGTAATCTCACCGGCGGTAACGCTGGGCTGTACTTCGGCGGACCGAACGCGATCGCCGTCTACGGCGGTCCGGTCCCGCTGTACACGCCCAGCCCCTGGGAGGCGGGGAGCTCGGTGACGCATCTGAATGACTCGACGTTCACCGGTGTCACGACACAACTGATGAACGCGTTGGCGGACACCGGCAAGGGCATCAGGACGCTCAGCGCAGTGGAACTGGCGATCTTCAAAGACCTCGGGTACGCCGTGGTTCCGGTCCCGGTGACCGCGACCGCGTTGCTGTTCATCGGGTTGGTGTTCCTGCGCCGTCGGCCGCAGTAGTCGATTCTTCCTCGACCCGGGTGTGCTGGTGCAGACTATGACCGTGAAAGAGCGACTGACGGCGGTGCTGGCCGCCCTTTCCTTCTTCGGTGTTGTCGCCGGGGCGCCCGCGTCAGCGAATCCGATCGACCCACCGGGTGTGCTGACCTTCTCCGGTCTACCGCGCACCTACGTGGTGCATGCACCGCCCGGCCGACCCCCGGTGGCACTGGTGCTGAATCTGCACGGCTCCGGGATGACCGGTGCCGATCAGGCCGGACTGACCGGCTACAACGCGATCGCCGATCAGTACGGATTCGTGGTGGCCTACCCCGACGGCATCGACCTCAGCTGGGCCGACGGCCGCGGTGCGTCGGTGCCCGACCGTCAGGGCATCGACGACGTGGGTTTCCTGACCGCGCTCATCGCCCGACTGTCGGCCGAATACGCGATCCCGCCCGGCAGGGTCTTCGTCACCGGCATGTCGGCCGGGGCGTTCATGGCCAACCGGCTGGCCTGTGATCGTGCCGATCTGGTCGCCGCGGTCGCGCCGGTCGCCGGAACCCTCGGCTCAGGCGTGCCGTGCGCTCCGTCGCGACCGGTATCGGTGCTGCAGATCCACGGCACCGGCGATCCGGTCGTGCCCTTCAACGGCGGTGGCATGGTCGGGCGCGGCGGGCCCAGCGACGTCGTGTCGGCTCCGGCGCTGGCGCAGCGGTGGTCGGCATTGGACGGCTGCCCGGGACCGCCGGTCGACGGTCCGCCTGCACCGGGGGAGGTTCAGCGCGCGATTGTGGTGGGTTGCGCGGGTGGCACCGTGGTGGAATTGGTCCGTATCGACGGCGGCGGTCACGTCTGGCCCGCCGGGCCGGCCATCAGCGCCTCCCACGCCAGCGCGCAGTTTTTCGCTACGCGCCCTTGATTCAACGCCGCGCTGATGCGGTTCGGGCTTGACCCTGCGCATCCTGGAGCAGGCAGATGACGGTGCTCGGGTACGGATTGTTGGAGGTGCGGTCTTGTTCGGAGTCGATCAGATAGCTGATCGCGAACGGAGTGCTGTTCGCCGCGAGCCCGGTGTACTGCGCCAGGCCCGCCTCGCACTGTTGGTTGGCGATTCCGGTGACGGCCGCGTCGACGGGAATGTTGGCCCGTAGGAACACCTCGGCGAGGTGCGGTTGCGCGCAGTCCACCACGGTGACGGTCACCACCGCCGGATCGACCGGCGGCGGTCCGGCCAGGCAGTCGCCGACCCTGAGGGTGATCCACTTTTCGATCCGCGCGGGTATAGCGGGGGCCGTTGTGGTGCCGGTCGGC
>CAIWCQ010000153.1 GCA_903911165.1 uncultured Actinomycetes bacterium
GAGGTCGGCCCGACGTTGCACCGGCTCATCCGGGGCGCCGACGGACGGCGGGTGATCGTGGCGTGCTTCGCGTCCAACGTCGACCGGGTCCAGCAGATCATCGACGCGGCCGTGGCGTTGGGCCGGCGGGTCTCGTTCGTTGGCCGCTCGATGGTTCGCAATATGGGTATCGCCAAGGAACTCGGCTTCCTCAACGTCGCCGATGACGACATTGTCGACATCGGCGCTGCCGAGATGATGGCACCCGATCGGTTGGTGCTCATCACCACCGGAACCCAGGGTGAGCCGCTGTCGGCGCTGTCGCGGATGTCGCGCGGGGAACATCGCAGCATTTCGATCACCGACGAAGACCTGATCATCCTGTCTTCCTCGCTGATCCCCGGAAACGAAGAGGCCGTCTTCGGTGTCATCGACGCATTGTCGAAGATCGGCGCTCGGGTGGTCACCAATCAGCAAGCTCGCGTGCATGTTTCAGGCCACGCGTACGCTGGTGAACTGCTGTTTCTCTACAACGCGGTACGGCCGCGCAATGTGATGCCGGTCCACGGCACCTGGCGGCACCTGCGCGCCAACGCCAAACTTGCGGTGAGTACCGGAGTGCTAGAGGACTCGATCATGCTCGCTGAGAACGGCGTCAGCGTGGATCTCATGTCGGGTGTGGCGAAGATCGCGGGAGCGGTTCCGGTAGGCAAGGTGTTCATCGACGGTTTGGTCTCCGGCGATGTCGGTGAGGCGACTCTGGGGGAGAGGCTTGTCCTGAGTTCGGGATTCATCGCTGTAACGGTCGCGATGCACCGCGGTACCTGCCGGATGGCCGCACCCCCGCATCTGTATTCGCGGGGTTTCTCCGAGGATCCCAAGGCGCTGGACTCGGTCACCCAGAAAGTTGTCGACGAACTGGAGTCTCTGGCTGCCAACAAGGTGACCGATCCGTTGCGGATCGCCCAGGCGGTGCGGCGAACGATCGGCAAATGGGTTGGCGAGGTCTACCGGCGCCAGCCGATGATCGTGCCCACGGTGCTGGAGATCTAGCGCTTGTTCACAAATCCTGCGTCCACCGGGAGTGCGACTCCGGTGACATAGCGGGCGGCGTCCGAGACCAGCCAGAAGACGGCGTTGGCGATGTCTTCAGGCTCCAGGGTCTGCACCGGAAGCGCGTTTGTCATGTCCGGTCCGTCATGTTCCAACTGGGCCAACCCCTCCAGCCACGAACGGGTGAACTCATTGTCGATCATGGGTGTGTTGACCCCGGCCGGGTGCACTGAATTGACCCGGATGTTATACGCGGCAAGGAAATTCGCGTAGGCCCGCATCAGGCCGACGACGCCATGTTTGGCCACGGTGTAGCCCAGCGAACCGCCCATCGGGGCGCCGATTCCGACCAGACCGGCTACCGAACTGGTCAGCACCACGGATCCGCCGTCGCCCTGCTTGATCAGCGGTCGCATCGCGACGTCCACGGTGTTGTAGACCCCGGTGAGGTTGACGTCGAGGACGTCCTGCCAGGCGTTCGCATCGGTCATCGGGGCGATCCCGGCATTGGCGATCACGATGTCGAGTCGGCCGAGTTCGGCGATGCCCTCGGC
>CAIWCQ010000154.1 GCA_903911165.1 uncultured Actinomycetes bacterium
CGTCGTCGCTCCAGCCGTCTTCGGCCAGCACCGGGATGGTGGCGAAGGCCACGTGGCCTGCCGCCAGCTTCTGCAACTGCTTGAGGAAGTCCATCACGTCCCAGCCCGCGGAGATCACCACCGACCGCTGAATCGCGTTCTGCAACCGACTCAGAGTTGCCGGGCTGCTCAGTGTCCGCCCGGATATCACCTGATGGGCAAGTGAGGCCATCACCACCTGCTGGCGTACCACCCGGTCGAGGTCGCCGCGCGGAAGGTCCTGGCGCTGCCGGACGAAGCTGAGGGCCTGCGGGCCATCGAGCCGCTGCCAACCCGCCGGGAAGTCGGCGCCGGAAAGCGGTTCGTAGACAGCGTCTTTGAGGCACACTTCGACGCCGCCAAGGGCATCGGTGATCAAGGAGAACCCGAGCAGTCCTATTTCGGCGTAGTGGTCCACGGTCACGCCGGTGAGATCGGCGACGGTTTCGATCAGGGCGTTGCGGCCGGCTTCGACCGCCATCGGCTCGGCCTGAGCCGGATCCATGCCCTGGTTCTCGACGAGTTCCTTCATCCGGTCTAGTTTGACCTCGCCGTAGACGCCGTTGATCTTCATCTTGCCGAGCCCCGGCGCCTCGACATAGGAGTCGCGGGGGATGGAGATCGCGGTGGCGGAGCGGCCGTTGTCGGGAATCCGGACCAGGATGATGGTGTCGGTGTTGGTGGCGACGTCTTCGCCGGCGTGCAACTGGGCGAGCTCGTCTGCTGCGAGCGGGTTGCCGTGCGCGTCGGTACGGCTGTCCATCCCGACCAGCATGATGTCCAGCGCGCCGTCCTTGCCGCCGCCTGCACCCAGCACGGCGGTGGCGAAGTGGAAGATGCCGCCCTCGAAGGAGCGCACCGAACCCCATGCGACGCCGGTGCCGAGAACGATCATCACGGCGATCAGCGCGAGCATGGCGCGACCCATCGGCCACCCGTGCGTCACTGCTGTCACTTCTGTCTCACGCGGCACCAGCCCAGGCTACTGGCGATAAGGCCTGTTGCCCGGTAGCCGAAACCGGCGTGCCAGACTCATCGGCGTGGCTACGCGAATCGTGATCACTGGCGCGGGAGGCCAGGTAGGGGGTTTTCTCGCTGGTGAGGCGGCGTTACGCGGCTACGAGGTACATGCGCTGACCCGCCGGGATTGTGACATCACCGACGCCGCGGCCGCCCTGCGACACGTCCGGTCCGGAGACCTGGTGGTCAACTGTGCGGCTCTGACCAACGTCGACGACGCCGAGTCCGACCCGGTCGGCGCGCATGCGATCAACGCGGTCGGCCCGGCCAACCTCGCCGATGCCTGCGCCCGGGTCGGTGCCCGCCTGGTGCATCTGTCGACTGATTATGTCTTCAGCGGCGACGGCGCCGACGGCGTGTCCAGCGGCGACGGCGCCCGGCCCTACGAGATCGGCGACCGCACCGGCCCGCTGAGTGTCTACGGGCGTTCGAAACTCGACGGTGAACTCGCGGTGCATGCCGTGCTGCCGGACGCACACGTGGTCCGCACCTCCTGGGTTTACACCGGTGGTGGCGGCACCGATTTCGTCGCGGTCATGCGCAGGCTGGCCGGCACCGACCGGGTCATCGACGTGGTCGACGACCAGACCGGGTCGCCGACGTATGCCAAGGATCTGGTGGCGGCATTGCTCCAGATCGCCGGCGGCGGTATCGATGCGCCCGTCCTGCACGTCACCAATGCCGGTACGGCCAGCCGGTTCGAGCAGGCTCGCGCGGTGTTCGAGGAACTCGGTGCCGATCCGGACCGGGTCCGGCCGGTCGGCACCGCCGCGGTCCCGCGCCCCGCGCGCCGCCCGGTGTTCTCGGCGCTGTCGATGGCGGAGTCGGTCCGTGCCGGGCTGACCCCGTTACGGCCGTGGCGCGAAGCCCTTGCCGAGGCGGTTGCCGTGCCGATCCAACAGTGACCGATCCAACAGCGACCGATCCAACAGTGACCGATAACCTCGACGCCGTGAGCGACGAGGCCCGGGAGAACCAGGCCCCCAACGATCAGGCTCTCACGGTGGTCACGGTGACCTATTCGCCCGGCTCGCATCTGGAGAGGTTCCTGTCGTCGCTGACCGTGGCCACCGACCGCCCGTTGACGGTGGTGATTGCCGACAACGGTTCCACCGACGGCGCACCGGAGGAGGCCCTCGAGCGTTATCCGGGCACCCGGTTGCTGCGCACCGGCGCCAACCTCGGCTACGGCACGGCGGTCAACCGCGCCATGGCGACCGTGCCGATCGATGAGGAGTTTGTCCTGATCGCCAACCCCGACGTGGTGTGGGGGCCGAGCAGCATCGACGAGCTGATGTCGGCCACCGGACGCTGGCCGGGCGCGGGGGCCTGGGGCCCGCTGATTCGCGATCCTGACGGCGCGGTCTATCCCTCGGCCCGCCACCTGCCCAGCTTGATCCGCGGCGGGATGCACGCGGTGGTGGGTTTCGCCTGGAAAGGCAATCCTTGGTCGAAGGCCTACCGCCAGGAGCACACCGAGCCGAGCGAACGGCCGGTGGGCTGGCTGTCGGGATCCTGTCTGCTGGTGCGGCGCAAGGCGTTCGAGTCGGTCGGCGGCTTCGACGAGCGCTACTTCATGTACATGGAGGATGTCGATCTCGGGGACCGATTCGGCCGGGTGGGCTGGCTGAACGTCTACGTGCCGAATTCGGAGATCCTGCACGACAAGGGGCACTCGACTGGACGCGAACCGGCCCGAAACCTACGTGCCCACCACGACAGCACCTATGTCTACCTCTCCGATCGTCACGGTCGCTGGTGGCAGGCGCCGCTGCGGTGGACGATCAGGGCCGCACTGGGCGTGCGGGCCCAGGCGGCGGTGCGGCACTCGCGCCGGATGCTGGCCCGGGGCCGGACGCCGACGAGGGGACGGATGCCGACGAGGGGGAAGCGATGAACCCCAGCGCTAAGAATTCCGTCGACGCGGTCGTTCTGGTGGGCGGCAAGGGCACCCGACTGCGGCCGCTGACGCTGGCGATGCCCAAACCGATGTTGCCGACCGCCGGGTCGCCGTTCCTGACCCATCTGCTGTCCCGGATCGCCGAGGCCGGGATCGACCACGTCGTGCTCGGAACCTCGTATAAGGCAGCCACTTTCGAAGCTGAATTCGGTGACGGCTCCGCACTCGGGCTGCACATGGAATACGTCACCGAGGAGCGGCCGCTGGGAACCGGTGGCGGTATCGCCAACGTCGCACCGCGACTGCGGCACGACACCGTGATGGTGTTCAACGGCGACGTGCTCTCCGGGGTCGATCTTGCCGCGATGCTCGCCGCACATCACGAGCGCGACGCCGATGTCACGATGTATCTGGTCCGTGTTGCCGACGCGCGCGCATTCGGGTCCGTGCCGACCGACGCCGACGGCAATGTGCTGGCGTTCCTGGAGAAGACCGAGGATCCGCCGACCGACCAGATCAACGCCGGCTGCTACATCTTCAAACGCGAAGTGCTGGAACGCATCCCACGCGGCCGGGAGGTGTCGGTGGAGCGCGAGGTGTTTCCGGCACTGCTGGCCGACGGCGCCAAGGTATGCGGATTCGTCGACTCCGGATACTGGCGTGACATGGGCACGCCGGAGGACTTCGTCCGGGGCTCTGCGGATCTGGTGCGCGGAATCGTGTCCTCGCCGGTACTGGCAGGCCGGCACGGCGAGCACCTGATCCTCGATGATGCGACGGTGGCCCCCGGTGCGGTGGTCATTGGCGGCACCGTGGTGGGCCGTGGCGCCCAGATCGGCCCCGGGGTCCGCCTCGACGGTGCGGTGATCTTCGACGGTGCCCGGGTTGAGGCCGGCACGGTCGTCGAGCGGTCGATCGTTGGTTTCGGTGCGCGGATTGGACCGCGTTCGCTGATCCGCGACGGAGTGATCGGCGATGGCGCCGACATCGGCGCGCGCTGCGAACTGTTGCGGGGGGCGCGGGTGTGGCCCGGCGTGGTCATCCCGGATTGCGGTATCCGCTACTCCAGCGACGCGTGACGCGATCGGCGGGCGGCGTCGACGAGACGGGACAGTCCGGCGTCGGTGCCCTCGGGCAGATCGTCGATCGGCCACCACCGCAGGTCCAGTGACTCGTCGCTGATCGCGATCTCGGCACCGGCCGCCGCCGTGGCGATGAACTGCAGATCGAGGTGGCGGGTTGGCACCCCCAGCGAGCAGGTCACCGGGTGCACGTGAATGGCGGCGAGGTTCGGATCGAGGCGCAGCCCGGCGATCCCGGACTCCTCGGTGGCCTCCCGCAGTGCAGCGGCAGCGATGTCGGCGTCGGTGCCCTCGCAGTGCCCGCCGAGTTGGAGCCAGCGGCCGAAACGGGGATGCAGGGTCAGCAGGACTCGCTCGGCCGCAGCGTCGACGACGAGCGTCGATGCGGTGACGTGGCCCGCGACGCAGGCGCGCTCGCAACCGTCCGGCCGGGCGTGCAGGAAGGCCAGTACCGCATGGCGCAGCGTGTCCTGGTCGGGGTCGGGGGTCTGCCAATCGGTCAGCATCGAGATCGCCGACTCGCGCACGCTCATCGCCGGAGCAACCGGTCACCTGCGGGCGCCGGGTCACGGGGCTGCGGCGGCTCGCTGAGGTGGCCGATCGCGACCGCTCCCAGTGGCTGCCAGTCCGCCGGCAGCTCGAGTACGGTTCGCACGACGTCCGGGGCGAAGATCGTCGACCCGATCCAGCAGCTGCCCAGGCCGCGGACGGCCAGGGCCACCAGGAGGGCCTGCACCGCCGCGCCGGCGGCCACCGTGAACATGGTGTGCTCGGCGGCGGTGCGCGCCGCGTCGGGATAGTGGTGGGCGCCCTCGGGCACCAGGACCGGGATCAGGACCTCGGGGGCGTCGTAGAGGATCTGCCCGCGGTTGACCCGGCGCTGGATGGACTCGGTTCCGCGGCCGTCGGCGGCGAGGTCGGCCCGCCAGGCCTGCTTCATCCGGTCCAGTAGGTCGGCTCGTCGGGTCGGCTCGGTCAGCCAGACGAAGCGGACCGGGCGGGTGTGATGCGGAGCCGGCGCGGTGAGCGCCTCGGCGACCGCGGCCTCGATCAGCTCCGGGTCCACCGGTGCGGCGGCGAAGCTGCGCACCGAGCGGCGTAGTAGTTGGGCCTGGCGTCGGCCGAGTTCGATCGACTCGGCGGTGCCGAGCCAGAACAGGTCATCCTCGCCGCGGCGCACCAGCTGCGCGGCGCCGGATCCGTCATCGCGGAGTGTCAGGCCGCGGATCACCGCCACCGGCACCGCAGTCAACTTGCCCTTCACCAGATCGGCTGCCGCGGCGATCTCGTCGGCGACGGCGACCTCGGTGACCAGAAGTTCGTTGCCCTGGTGGTCGATGATTCCGGCATAACCGTGCAGCACCGCAAGGCCGGCCGATCCGATCGCGGCATCGGTCTGCCCGTTGCGCCAGGCTCGCCCCATCGTGTCAGTGATCACCACCGCAACATCGACGCCGGCGCGCTGGTGTAGGTCGACGCGCAGCTTTCGTGCGCTGCCGTCGGGGTCGGTGGGCAACAGCGCCAATTCCGTCGTGGCGACATTGGATCCGTCGACACCGGCGGCCGCCTGAATCAAACCGTGGTGATTCTCGGTGATCAGAGTGCGGCCCTTGCGGGCCAGTACCCGGACCGCCTCGGCATCGATTAGGTTGCGGCGCAGCGCATCCCGCTCCTCCGGGTCGGCCGGTGCGGCGACGATGCGTCCCTCGCACTTGGACACCACCTTGCTGGTGACGACGACGACGTCGCCGTCGCGCAGCCACGGTGCGGCGGCGGTGATCGCGGCGCCCAAGTCATCACCGGGCCGAAACTCCGGTAGTCCGGTGACGGGGAGGATCTCGACGACCGTCGCGGTGCCGTGGTCTGCGGTGCCGTCACCGGGAGGGGTGGTCATAGAGAGACTCCCGCGAGGTTCAGGCCGGCCCGGACCATGGCGGCGGTGGTGTCCGGATCCGACATCAGCAGCGGAATCGACGCGACCGTCACCCCGGGCACATCGGCATAGTCCTGTTCATCGACAAGCCAGTAATCCAGTAGCCCGGTCGCCGAACGCGCACCGTAGTGCCGGCCCACCGCCTCAGAACTGCTCGCCACACCGATGACTCTGAGGCAGTCGTCGGCCATGCCACGCAACGGCTTCCCGCCGATGATCGGTGAGTACCCGATCACCGGCGCCGACGTGGAACGCAGCGCACCCCGGATGCCCGGGATGGTCAAGATCGCGCCGATGCTGACCACCGGGTTGGACGGCGCGAGCATGACGACATCCGCCTCCTCGATCGCGGCCACGACGCCCGGCCCGGCGGTGGCCTTGTCCGATCCGACGAAGGCGAAGCTGTGGGTGGGTATCCGGGCCCGGTGGCGCACCCACCATTCCTGGAAGTGGATTGCCTTGCGGTCGCCGGTGTCCGGATCTGTCACCACGACATGGGTTTCGCACCTGTCGTCGCTGGCCGGAAGCAGCGTTGCGCCCGGTGACCAGCGGGCACACAATGCCGCGGTCACGTCGGACAGCGGGTAGCCGGCGCGCAACATCTGGCTGCGGACCAGATGGGTGGCGAGATCGCGGTCGCCGAGGCCGAACCAGTCAGGCTGGACGCCGTAGGCGGCCAATTCCTCTTTCGCGTGCCAGGTTTCGTCGCGATGGCCCCATCCCCGTTCGGAGTCGATACCACCGCCGAGGGTGTACATACAGGTGTCGAGGTCCGGGCAGATGCGAACCCCGAACATCCACGCGTCGTCGCCGACATTGACCACCGCTGTCAGCTGGTGTTCGGGATCGGTTGCGGCTCGGGGCAACTGCCCGGAAAACTCGCCCAACCCGAGCAGTCGTTGCACGCCCAGCAGGAATCGGGCCCCTCCGATTCCGCCGACGAGAACGGTGATCTTCACACCGACCGACACTAGGCGGTCGATCCCCGAGCGGTCACGGGTGAGTCAACGCACAGACACGCGGGAGTGTCGACACGCCGTAATTGCGGATTCGAATGGTAGGAAATTTCGCCGAACCCTTGACCGGGGCACCGTGGCAATGTCTAATCACACCAGTGTCATTTCGCGGTCGACCTGCCGATTTCGCTGTCGCAGACCGTGATTCGACCACATGTTCGAATAAATTAAATTGGCACGAATGAAGTGAGGAGGGCCGGATATGTCCTACGACAATTTCCTCGGCGACCAATTACTCGGATCGCTGGGCGAACCGCGCATCGCAACCGGGTCATCGCATCTCGAGTTCGCGGCACGCGCGCATTTGAGTCTGGTGCCGGATCCGATTGATCTGACTGCGATTCCGGGCGATGAGGATCAGTGGCAGGAACGCGCGCTGTGCGCGCAGACTGATCCGGAG
>CAIWCQ010000155.1 GCA_903911165.1 uncultured Actinomycetes bacterium
ACGTGCTGAAACTCAACGGCGAGGAGGCCGTCACCTACGACCCCAACCCGGACGAGTCGCAGCGCCAGCAGGTACTGCGGGCAGTGGCGTCGTGCCCGGTGCAGGCGATCATCCTCGAACTCGACCCGCCGGCCGATCGGGACACCAAATGACATCCGGTCTGCCCGGGACCTACTCGTTCGACGAGATCGTCAGGAAGTTCCGCGCCGAGGGCCGCATCGTCATCGTGGGCGCCTCATTGGCCGGGCTGCGTGCCGCAGAAGCGTTGCGGGAGATGGGTTTCGAAGGATCACTGACCATTATCGGCGACGAGCCGCACGAACCCTACGACCGCCCGCCGCTGTCCAAGCAAGTGCTCAAAGGCTGGGTGCCCGCCGATCACACCAAGCTCCCCCGGCTGCGCCGGGTGGACGCCGACTGGAGACTCGGCGTGGCCGCCGTGAGCCTCGACCGGGTCAATCATATTGTGAAACTGGGCAATGGCGAGGAGGTCGGTTACGACCGGTTGCTGATCGCCACCGGAACCCGGGCGCGGCCGTGGTCAAATCCGGCGGAAGCGGCGCTGCAGGGTGTGTTCACCGTTCGCACCGTCGAAGACGCCACCGGCCTGTCAGCGGCACTGAAAGCGCAGCCGCGCCGGGTGCTCATCATCGGCTCCGGCTTCGTCGGCTCTGAGATCGCCTCGGTGTGCCGCGATCTGGACCTGCCGGTGACGGTGATCGAACGCGGCAGCGGCCCATTGAAGGGGGCGCTGGGCGGGGTGATTAGCGACATCGCCGCGCAGATGATGCGCGACGCCGGGGTGGACCTGCGCACCGGAGTATCGGTCAAGAACCTGCACGGGGACACCTCCGGTCACGTCCGATCCGCGACCCTGTCCGACGGCACCGCCCTCGACGTCGACGTGGTGGTCCCGTCGCAGGGATCAATCCGCAACGTGGAGTGGCTCGACGGCGCCGGGCTGGCCGCCGGACAGTGGGGCGTCGGCTGTGATGCCGGCTGCCGCGCCTTCGACATCAACGGAGTGGTAACTGATCATATCTTCGTCGCCGGCGACGTGGCGCGCGCGCCGCATGTTCTCTACGGCTACGAGTTCCTGGCCCTTGAACATTGGGACAACGCAGTTTCCGGCGCCGAAGTGGCCGCCAACAATATGATCAACCTCGAGGTGGGCCGTCGCGCGCACCTGCCGCTGCCGTCGTTCTGGTCCGGGCAGTTCGGGGTGAACATCAAGAGCGTCGGGGTGTGCTCGTTCGGCGACGAGATCGTCTTCACCCAGGGCTCACCAGAGGATCGCCGTTTCGCCGCGGTCTACGGCAAGAACGGGCGCACCGTCGGCGCGGTGACGTTCAACCACGGCAAGTGGCTGCCCTACTACGCGGACCTGATCGAGCGTTCCGCACCGTTCCCGCCGCCGCCGCCGGGCTATGACCGTCCGGCCAACCACGACGTGGTGCCGGCCCGATTCCCCGACCCGCGCGAGCCCTCCGGAAACCCCGACGTGGTGCTCACCGGACACGACCCCACCGACCGCCACGCCGAGTTCCGGCCCCGCGGTCATCATTAGCAGGGAGAACCCATGGACGCAGCAACTGCCTGGGCCGAGGCGATGAAGTTCGCGAACCGCCCGAACCCCTATCCGTTCTTCGAGGAACTACGCAAGACCCCGGTGGCCAAGGTCTCCGAGAAGACCTACGTCGTCACCGGCTATCCGGAAGTCGCCGCGCTCGCGCACGACCCACGGATCAGTTCCGATATCGCGCTGAGCCCGTCGGGTCTCTTCGGCGAGAAGCAGGCGCAACTCGACGCCGCCGAAGCCGCGCAGGCACGCAATCTCAGCATGCTCACCTCGGACCCTCCCGAACACGACACGATGCGCCGACAATTCATGCGGCACTTCGGCCCGCCGCACACCCCGGACCTGATCCCGAGCATGGCCGGGTTCGTGGTCGATCTGGCCAATGAACTTCTGGACAAGGTCAAGACCCGCGGCGGCACCCGGATGGACGCCGTTGAGGACTTCGCCTACCCGATCCCGGTATCGGTGATCTTCCGGGTGCTTGGCGCGCCGATCGCCGACGAGGGCAAATTCCATGGCTGGGTGATGGACTTCATGCAGGGCGCCGACGTGGGACCGGAAGCCGACACCGAAGAAGGCCGGGCCGCGACGGCGAAAGCGGCCGCCAGCATGGCCGCATTGAACACCTACGTCAACGACCTCGTTGAGCGACTGTCCCGCGAACCGGGACCGGGCCTGCTGTCGGCGGTACTGCATGACGACGGACCGGACGGGCCGGTCTCGATCGAGGCCGCGGCGGCCAACGCCATGTTGCTGCTGATCGCCGGGCACGACTCGACGGTCAATACCATCACCAACTGCATCATGACGCTATTGCGCAACCCGGGCTCGTGGGATCTGTTGCGGGACAACCCCGATCTGATACCGCGCACCATCGAAGAAGTGCAGCGTCTGCAGTCGGCGGTGCAGTTCTTCCCGAGCCGCTGGGCTACTGCGGATATCGAGATCGGCGGGACCCGGATTCCCGCCGGCTCCGCCGTCTTCCTGGTCTACGCCGCTGCCAACCGCGACCCTCGTCGCTTCACCAACCCCGACCGGTTCGACCCAACCCGCGAGAACAATGAGCACTTCGGTTTCGGAAGCGGGATTCACACCTGCTTCGGTGGCCCGCTGGCACGGCTCGAAGTGAACCTCGCGCTGGAAGTGTTTCTGAGCCGGGTTCGCTCACCGAAGCTGGTCGTCGACCCGCCGCCGTATCGGCACAACCAGGTGTTCCGCGGTCCCCGGCACGTCTGGGTGGACTTCGCCGCGATTGACTAGCCCGACCGCTACGAGCGTGCGCGAACTGCCCGGCCGCACCGCGTGTCGGCGTACCGACACGCACGCTCGCGGCATGGGCGTGCCGCCTGGCAGGCTGCAGGGGTGAACATCGACCCGCTGGCACGTTTCGCGCCGGCGACCCGGGACTGGTTCACCGGCACCTTCGCCGCACCTACCGCCGCCCAGTCGCAAGCCTGGACGGCGATCGCCGACGGTGAGCACACCCTGGTGATCGCACCAACCGGTTCGGGCAAGACCCTCGCGGCATTCCTGTGGGCGATAGACCAGGCGCGCGAAGCACCCACCCCCGGCACCCGGGTGCTCTACATCTCGCCGCTCAAAGCCCTGGCGATCGACGTCGAACGCAACCTGCGTACACCGCTTGCGGGCATCTCGCGGATCGCCGAACGCGATGGTGCGAACGCGCCCACCATCACCGTGGGCGTGCGTTCCGGAGACACCACGCCGGCACAGCGCCGCGAACTCGTCCGGACTCCGCCGCACATCCTCATCACCACACCCGAGTCGCTGTTTTTGATGCTGACCTCCGCAGCCCGCGAAACGCTGACCGACGTACAGACCGTCATCATCGACGAAGTGCATGCCGTCGCCGGCACCAAACGCGGCGCGCACCTTGCACTCTCGCTGGAACGCCTGGATGCGCTATTGACGAAACCGGCTCAGCGGATCGGGCTGTCGGCGACGGTGCGCCCACCGGAGGAGGTGGCCCGGTTCCTCACCGGCGGCCGGCCGGCCGTCATCGTCGCACCGCCCGCAGCCAAGACCTTCGACCTCGCCGTTCAGGTGCCGGTGCCGGATATGGCCAATCTGGAGAACAACACCATCTGGCCCGACGTCGAGGCCCGCATCGTCGACCTCATCGACGCGCACACCTCGACCATCGTCTTCGCCAACTCCCGACGCGTTGCGGAGCGACTCACCGCCCGGATCAACGAGATCCACGCCCAGCGCAACGGTGTTGAACTGCCGACGGCTCCGGCCCAGATGCTGGCCGGCAATCAGATCCAGGGCGCCGAGACACTGCTGGCCCGGGCCCATCACGGGTCGGTGTCCAAAGAGGAACGCGCGGCCGTGGAGAACGAACTCAAAAGCGGCCGACTCAAGGCGGTGGTGGCGACGTCGAGCCTGGAACTCGGCATCGACATGGGTGCGGTCGATCTCGTCATCCAGGTCGAGGCGCCGCCGTCGGTGGCCAGCGGACTGCAGCGGGTCGGCCGCGCTGGCCACCAGGTCGGCGAGATCTCCCGGGGGGTCTTGCTGCCCAAGCACCGCACCGATCTGATCGGCTGCGCGGTCAGCGTGCAACGCATGATCGCCGGGGCGATCGAAACCATGGCGGTGCCGGCCAACCCGCTGGACATCCTGGCCCAGCACACCGTGGCGGCCTGCTCGTCGGGTCCACTGCTCGTCGAGGAGTGGTTCGACACCGTCCGGCGCAGTGCCCCGTTCGCGACGCTGCCGCGCAGCGCCTTTGAAGCCACCCTGGATCTGCTGAGCGGAAAGTATCCGTCGACGGACTTCGCCGAACTGCGGCCGCGACTGGTCTACGACCGCGATACCGCCACCCTGACCGCACGCCCCGGCGCCCAACGGCTCGCGGTCACCTCCGGAGGGGCGATTCCGGACCGCGGGATGTTCGCGGTGTACCTGGTGGGCGAAAAACCCTCGCGGGTCGGCGAACTCGACGAGGAGATGGTCTATGAGTCCCGGCCGGGTGACGTCATTGCACTCGGCGCGACCAGTTGGCGAATCACCGAGATCACTCACGATCGGGTGCTCGTCGTGCCTGCGCCGGGTGTTCCGGCTCGGCTGCCGTTCTGGCGCGGCGACGCCGTCGGCCGACCCGCCGAACTAGGCGAGGCGATCGGTCGATTCACCGGCGAACTGGCCGCACTGGATCGGCCCGCATTCGAGAAACGTTGCGCCGAAGTCGGCTTCGACGCCTTCGCTGTCGACAATCTCCTGCGGCTACTCTCCGATCAGCGCGACGCCACCACAGTGGTGCCCAGCGATACGACGCTGGTCGTCGAGCGGTTCCGCGACGAACTGGGCGACTGGCGGGTGATCCTGCATTCGCCGTACGGCCTGCGGGTGCACGGGCCGTTGGCGTTGGCGGTTGCCCGGCGGTTGTCGCAGCGCTACGGCATCGACGAGAAACCCACGGCGAGCGACGACGGCATCGTGGTGCGGCTGCCCGATACCGGCGAGGAACCACCGGGTGCCGAAATCTTCGTCTTCGACCCGGCCGAGATCGAACCGCTGATCACCGCCGAGGTCGGCGGATCGGCATTGTTTGCCTCCCGGTTTCGCGAGTGCGCGGCCCGCGCCCTGCTACTACCCCGCCGGCAGCCCGGCAAGCGGGCTCCGCTGTGGCTGCAGCGTCAGCGGGCCGCCCAGTTGCTTGACGTGGCCCGCAAATATCCGGATTTCCCGATCGTCCTCGAGACGGTGCGGGAGTGCCTGCAGGACGTCTACGACGTCCCGATGCTGACCGAACTGATGTCGCGGATCGCCCAGCGCCGCGTGCGCCTCATCGACGTCGAGACCCCGACACCGTCCCCGTTCGCGGCATCCATGTTGTTCGGCTACGTCGGGGCTTTCATGTACGAGGGCGACAGCCCGCTCGCCGAGCGCCGGGCGGCGGCGCTGTCGCTGGACACCGCCCTGCTGGCCGAACTGCTGGGCCGGGTGGAGCTTCGGGACCTGCTCGACCCCGACGTCGTCGCCACGACCGATCAGCAGTTGCAACATCTGGCCGTCGACCGCAGGGCCCGTGACGCCGAGGCGGTGGCCGATCTGCTGCGACTGCTGGGCCCGCTGACCGAGGACGAAATCAGCGCCCGCGCAACGACACCCGACATCGGCGGATGGCTGGCCGAACTGCGCGCCACCAAGCGCGCCCTGACCGTCTCCTACGCGGAGAAAACGTGGTGGGTTGCCGTCGAGGACATCGGCCGGC
>CAIWCQ010000156.1 GCA_903911165.1 uncultured Actinomycetes bacterium
CCGATGGTGACTGATCTTGCCGAGCAGGAGACGGTCCTTCGCCAGGCCGGTGGAATCGATTTGGTGAAGAGAATCTTCGCGCAGCGTTTCTACCGCCGCGTCGACGCCGAAGTTTTCCACCTGCTCCGCAGATGTGTGCCACTGGCGCATGCTGAGTTTGCTCTGTCGGCCGTCGAGGAGGTGCTGCGCAGGCACTTCTCTGACATTGTGGGCACTGCCGCCAGCTACCTGCTCAGTCATGACCGCGATACGGCCATCCAGATGACGGCGGTCGCCGCCACCATGGCCGGCCGTGAGGTGCGCAGCGAGGTGCTGCAAATCATCGTCGGGCTCAGGCTGACCGAGGACGCGGAGTAGCGCCGTCAGCGCGGTGCCAGATAGCCCACCGGCCCAGAGGCCAGGCATAAAGTCAGGGTGGCGGTCTGGGCCCGGACGGCGATCGCGTCACCGGCACCCGAGAGTCGCACGTACACCCGATTGAGCCCGGGTTTCACCGGGACCGTGGTTTCGGGGCCGGCCGGCAGTGACAACCCGATGGTGCCTTCGGTGTTGGCCAGGTAGTTGATCTCGGCGGTCCAGTCGGCTGGCAGCAGGGGCCCGTCCAAGGGCATCCGAGCCGGGGTTTCCGGATCCACGAAGTACCCGCAGCGCGCTTGCGGGCCGACCGCGATCCGGCGCACCCATGTGACGTTCGCATCGACGAGGTGTCCGGCGGTGGTGAACATCCGCAATCGTTCGGTGGCGGCGGCGAAAGCGGGACGATCGGTGATAAGCGCGAACATGTGGCTGGCCAGATTCTCCGGGCCCACGACCCGCTGCAGGATCAACGGATCGACTTCCTGGTCGAGCAGGGGCGCGGACGATCCCGACTTCGCGTCAGCCAAGCCGCGAATCGCATTCTGCAGGTAGGACTTTGTCGGATTGTCCTGCCAACTCTTCAAAAAGGTCTGGGTGGATACCAGGCTGCTCGCGACGAATATCATGGCGAGACCCACCGACACCGCACTTCGGCGCGGTGAGGCGTTCAGCCACTGCGCGTCGCGTCGATTGGGAGCACACAATCCCACCGCGGCCAGCAGGGTCAGCACGACGACCAGGTCGGGCAGGTAGCGCAGGGTTTGGGCCAACTCCAGTGCGGTGAATTCCGAAGAGCGCATCAGGTAGATGGGAACCTGACAGGCGATCACGTAGCCAGCCGCCGCCAGCCACAACGAGGCAGCGCGCTGTTTGCGTATCAGTGTCACCGCCACCACTACCGCCACCGCAAGCCAGCCGATCACCATCGCCGCGACCGGTGGGAACGCCCAGGGCGACGCCGGCGCCCAGCGCTGCCACACCCAGGGGCCACCGATGAGACCGGGCACGATTCCGTGGGTCACCGAGCGACGCAACAGATCCCAGGTCATCGCGGGGTCCCAGCTCCAGCGTTGCTGGTCGACCACCACCAGGTAGAGCACAATCCAGCCCGCTGTCAGTGCCAGCATCGCAGTCCACAGCTCCCGGCCGCGGCGCCACACCACGCGTAGCGCCGATCCGTGCCCTTGCACGTGGTGCAACAGGACGGCCAGTCCGAAGGCTACGAATCCGATAACGGCCGACTTCTCGAAGAACAGCAGACCAACCAGATAGACCAGCGTGCCGGTCACCGCATAGCGCCGTTTCCCGGTGCGCACCAACAGGATGGCGTCGCCACACACCCATGCCATCGCGGCGACCATCGGTAGGTAATTCAGCGCCGCTGCCCACCATGCGAACGCCGGCACGCCCAGCGGGGTAAAGAGTGCGAAGCACAGTGGTATCAGCATTACCGCTCGCCAGCCGAGGATCACGTGCAGTGTCCGCAGTAGCGCCATCGACGCGATCAGTTGCAGCACAAGCAAACTCACCGCAGGTCCGGCCCACACCAGCGGTGCCAGCCGGGTGATCCCGCCGCCCAGCAGGAACGCCGCCGGCATCACATGACCATCGTGATCGGTGAACAGATACGACGCCGACAGCAGGGGCTGGGTTCCGGCCCGGCCCACCAGGATCAGATCGTCCCAGTAGAAGTAGCCGCCGAATGCCAGAACCGACCGGACCGCCAACTGCAGTGCGATTAGTGCCGCCGCCGCCGCGGCGACCGGTGGGACACGCACGGTCGGCCGAACAGACATCGCCTCGACTGTACGGGTGGTCACGTCGATGGCGCCGGTATGGTGGCCCAAATGCGGGCACTGGTCACCGGCGCCGCCGGCTTCATCGGCTCGGCCCTGGTCGACCGACTGCTCGCCGACGGGCACAGCGTCGTCGGCTTTGACGACCTCAGTTCCGGCCGGTTGGTAAACCTTGACGGCGCCCTTGCCCACGGCGGCTTCGGGTTGGTCCAGGCCGATATCGTCAGCGCCGACCTGATCGGGTTGCTGGCCGATTCCAGACCTGAGGTGGTGTATCACCTGGCTGCTCAGATCGACGTGCGGCAGTCGGTGGCGGATCCGCAGTCCGATGCGATGGTCAACGTCATCGGGGCGTTGCGACTGGCGGAGGCCTCGCGTCGCGCCGCTGTGCGCAAAGTGGTCAACACATCCTCGGGCGGCGCCATTTACGGCGTCCCGACGCGCTATCCGATAGACGAGACGACGCCGACCGATCCGGCCTCGCCGTATGCCGCGGCTAA
>CAIWCQ010000157.1 GCA_903911165.1 uncultured Actinomycetes bacterium
GCGCGGCCGAAGGGGCGATGGACGCCAGCAACATGCTGAAGCCAGCGCTGGCTCGAGGGGAACTCCGTTGCGTGGGCGCGACGACGCTGGATGCATACCGGAAACGCATCGAGAAGGATGCCGCCCTGGAGCGCCGGTTCCAGCCGGTCCAGGTGGGCGAGCCGTCGGTGGCGCACACCATCGAGATCCTCAAGGGTCTGCGCGACCGCTACGAGGCGCATCACCGTGTCTCGATCACCGATGCGGCGGTCGTGGCCGCCGCCACCCTGGCGGACCGCTACATCAACGATCGGTTCCTGCCCGACAAGGCGATCGACCTGATCGATGAGGCCGGTGCCCGGATGCGAATCCGCCGGATGACCGCTCCGCCGGATCTGCGCGAGTTCGATGAGAGGATCGCCGACGCCCGCCGGGAGAAGGAGTCCGCGATCGATGCGCAGGACTTCGAGAAGGCTGCGTCGCTGCGGGACAAAGAGAAGCAGCTGGTCGCGCAGCGTTTAGAGCGTGAAAAGCAATGGCGGGCAGGGGATCTCGACGTCGTCTCCGAGGTTGATGACGAGCAGATCGCTGAGGTTCTGGGCAACTGGACCGGCATTCCGGTGTTCAAATTGACCGAGGAGGAGACCACGCGACTCCTGCGCATGGAGGATGAACTCCATAAGCGCATCATCGGCCAGCACGACGCCGTCAAGGCGGTCTCCAAGGCCATCCGGCGCACCCGCGCCGGCCTGAAGGACCCCAAGCGGCCGTCGGGCTCGTTCATCTTCGCCGGGCCGTCGGGTGTCGGGAAGACCGAGTTGTCGAAGGCGTTGGCGGAGTTTCTCTTCGGCGACGCCGATGCGCTCATCCAGATCGATATGGGTGAGTTCCACGACCGCTTCACCGCCTCGAGGCTCTTCGGCGCCCCGCCGGGATATGTCGGTTACGAGGAGGGCGGTCAGCTCACCGAGAAGGTCCGGCGTAAGCCGTTCTCGGTGGTGTTGTTCGACGAGATCGAGAAGGCGCACCAGGAGATCTACAACACCCTGCTGCAGGTGCTCGAGGACGGCCGGCTCACTGACGGCCAGGGCCGAACGGTCGACTTCAAGAACACCGTGCTGATCTTCACCTCCAACCTGGGCACCTCCGATATCTCCAAGGCGGTCGGGCTGGGATTCACCCAGGGCGGCGGTGACAACAACTACGAGCGGATGAAACAAAAGGTCAACGACGAGCTCAAGAAGCACTTCCGACCGGAGTTCCTCAACCGTATCGATGACATCATCGTCTTCCATCAGCTGACACAGGACGAGATCATCCAGATGGTCGATCTGATGGTGGACCGGGTATCGGTTCAGCTCAAGGCCAAGGATATGACCATGGAGCTCAGCGATAGAGCGAAGTCGCTGCTGTCCAGGCGGGGCTTCGACCCGGTTCTGGGTGCTCGTCCGTTGCGGCGGACCATCCAGCGCGAGATCGAAGATGCGCTGAGTGAGAAGATCCTGTTCGATGAAATACGGCCCGGCCAGCTGGTCACCGTCGACGTCGAGAACTGGGATGGCGAGGGAGTCGGCGAGGACGCGAAGTTCACCTTCAGCGGCGGACCTAAGCGCGAAGTCATCGAGCCGGATCTTGCCAGCGCAGGCACCGCAACGGAGTAAGTCGGAAAACGATTGCGGGCGGCCACTTCACGGTGGCCGCCCGCAGTCGTCTCATCGGTAGCGCGGCAGCATTGCGAAGACCTGTTTGATGATTGTCATCACCCAGCCGCCGGCGTTGGAGCTGTGGTACCGCGGCCAGTTGAGTTGAAAACTGACCACCCAGGCCTGGTCTGTGCGATCAACCGCGTACCAGCTGAATGTCAGGTCCCCGGGCAGGTTTCCCGCCTTCGCGCCGATGTAGGGCCACTGCGTGCGGTCGAGGTCGATGCCGGGTATCTCGGACATGATGTCGCGGACCGGCGCTGCCGCACCGACGGCATTGTGTTGTAGCCGCGCGTGCACACGGCAGATGTCTTCAGCGCTGCCGTACCACTCCGCGCCGTAAGCGGAGCCGGGGGAGTGGGTGCGATGCGGATCAGGTTCGTAGGGGCGTGAATTGGCCGCTTTGAGCAGCTCCGCACGGCCTGCGGGAGAGGCCGTCTTCCATTGGTCGCGGACATCCGGATTACCCCAGCCGACCGAGAACAGCCCGCGCATAGTGGGAAACGGCATCATGCTGGCCGGATCGTGGTGGCCGGCGCGAACCAGCGCCTCCTCGACGGCGCGAACGCCGAGCCGCTCGATCAGCAGGTCGGTCGCCATGTTGTCACTGGTGGAGATCATCTTGCCGGCGGCCTCGCGAACGGTGATCAGCGAGCCGGAGGGGAACTTATCGAAACCCGATGACCCGAGCTTCTTGGCTTCGGTGGTGATGGTCAGGGTGTCGTCCCAGCGAAGTGTCCCAGCGGTCACCGCATCGGCGACCGCGAACAGAACGTAGGTCTTGAAAATCGATGCCAGCGGCAGGGATTCGGCGGTGTTGGTGCCGGAAACCTTTTCGCACACGCCGTCGTTGACTTTCGAGACCTGGTAGGAGTAACGGGCCCCGGTCACCCCGAGGGCGGCGTCGATGTCCGCCCAGGAGTTGATCGTCGGCTTCTCGGTGGTCGCTACCAGCCGAGTGACCATGGTCTGGTCGTTGGTGCGCAATTCGATGTCCTGCCGCGCCCCGAACGACGAAAGCAGTTGCAGTCGCGCCGAACCGGCGCCGATCTGGGCCCCAGTCAGGGTGTATGGGCGGTCCCACCACAGCGATTCCATCGTGGCTTCGATCGGGTCCACCATCTGGGGTGTCGCAAGCGTTCGGACGCCGACGTCTCCGATCGGCCAGTCTGAGTTCAGCATGTCCATGACCTGCTGAGCGCGCACACCCTGCGGGGTGTTGGTCTCGATCCGCACCCCGGCGCTGGCCGCAGGTGCGCTCGGTGCCGTGCAGCCGGTCGTCAGGCCGACCGCGGTTGCGATAGTGGTGGCGACTGCCACCGCCCGCCGAAAGAGCGGGCGCTCGCTATCCCTGGGCGCTGGACCGGGCAACGTCCAACACAACCTCGAACTCGAGCAGCGAAGAGCCGGTGGATACCGGGTTGGCGCGCTCACCGGCGTGGGCCGCTATGGCCGGGCCGGCGGCCCAGGTCTGGAAGGCCTCCTCGGACTCCCACTGGGTCACCACGAAGTAGCGGTCATCGCCCTTCACCGGCCTCAGCAACTGAAACCCGAGGAACCCGGGCTGGCCGTCGACCGCATGGGCACGGTTGGAGAATCGTTTTTCCAGTTCTGGGCCGGCCCCGGGCGGAACCTCGATTGCGTTGATCTTCACCACGGTCATGGCGCCAAGGTTACCGCGCCCGCCAAAGGGCAGGGGCGGGCCAAGATCGGGGCGGGCCAAGATAGGAGGGTGAGTTCCCAACTGACCTACTGCGGCGGTACCGGCCGGCCACTGGTACTCATCCACGGGCTGATGGGCCGCGGCAGCACCTGGTCGCGTCAGCTGCCATGGCTGACCCTGCTTGGCTCGGTCTACACCTATGACGCCCCCTGGCATCGCGGCCGAGATGTCGACGATCCGGCCCCCATCAGCACAGAACGGTTCGTCGCCGAACTCGCGGCGGCCGTCGGCACCCTTGGGCGGCCCGCCGTTCTGATCGGCCACTCCATGGGCGGACTGCACGCCTGGTGCGTGGCCGCTGCGCGACCCGACTTGATTAGCGCGCTCGTCGTCGAGGATATGGCGGCGGATTTCGTCGGCCGAACCGTCGGGGCGTGGGAGCCCTGGTTGCACGCACTGCCTGAGGAATTCGATTCTGCTGAAACGGTTTTCGCGGAGTTCGGACCCATAGCGGGCCGGTACTTCCTAGAGGCCTTCGACCGTACCGAGACCGGCTGGCGCCTGCATGGCCGACCGGCGAAGTGGATTGAGATTGCGGCTGAGTGGGGCACCCGGGACTACTGGTCGCAGTGGCAGCAGGTGCAGGCGCCGGTGCTGCTGATCGAGGCTGGGGACTCCGTCGTCCCGCCCGGACAGATGACCCGGATGGCGGAGTTGGCCGGTGATCGCGCTCGCTATCTCAGGGTTACCGGAGCGGGTCATCTGGTTCACGATGACGCCCCCGAGGACTACCGCCGGGCGGTCGAGGATTTCCTCGGCTCGCTGCCCCCGCGCTAGGCGCCGAGTGTTACTCCAGCGCGCTGATCGCCGCCCACTGTTGCGCTGGAGC
>CAIWCQ010000158.1 GCA_903911165.1 uncultured Actinomycetes bacterium
CATCGGGGCCGCGGCGCAATCCCTTCGCGGAGTAGAGGACAACCGCGGGTGTGAGTCGCATGAATGCCGATGCCGATACGCAGCGCACACCGAGTCGATGGAAGAGGTCTACCGTCGCCAGTTCCATATTGTCGTTTTGGACGTTGTGAATCAGGTTGGCGCCCCAGCCCCCGGTCTCACGTCCGAGGGCGTCCTGAATCTGCAGCACACCGGTTTCGACGGCGGTGAGATCCAGACCGGCGCTACCGAAGAAGGCCATGACGCCGGCCCGCACGCCCTCGACCGTCATCCGCGCCGTGGCGATCCCGCGCGCCATCTCGCCGATGACGTAGGGGAATCGCACGCCGTGCGCCGCGGCGAAGCCGCGATCGCCCAGCCATTCGGGATAGACCGGCGGCAGGATCGCCAGCAGGCCGGCGGCCATGATCTCCGGCGTCAGCAGGCCGGCATCGTCGAGGAGCACGGCGCGCGGTCCCTGAGCCGATCCCACGATCGCCACCGGGCGCCGGACGGCAGCGAGCGCTTCGCTCACGTCCGGGTGATCCAGCAAACCCAACGAGGAGCCGCCCGAGCTACCTGATAGCGCTACCGACGGGTGCATAGTAGGGGACACTAACCGCCGGTTGGAGAGTGCGTACATGGTTTTTGTCGGTCGCAACATCTCCTTAGGAAGCGGGTCATCGCCCGCGGTGCCGACGCCATCGCGGATTGCCGCGCCCACGGCAAACGATGGCCGGGTGGGAGCCTGTTACCAGTGAGTAGCATGGTGCGACTTTGGCGACGCCGCTGACTTGCCTCGCGGAGTGCTTCCTTAGGCACCGCCTCGCGGCGTACGGTCGTATTCTGTTTGGTGAAGCGGCACCGCGGGTGCCGGAGTCGGTGACGGGAGAGCACACGTGACGGCTGTAGTCGACGCGGACGCCAAGATTCTTGGTAGTCAGGTCTGTGGGTTGGCGCGCGGTATGCGCGACCTGGTGGCGGACAAGGCGGCCGAATCCGAGCAACTGCGCACACTGAGCCCGGCGATCGTCGAGGAGATGTGGGCCAGCGGACTGATGTCATCGTTCAACCCGGTCGAAGCCGGCGGCGCCGAACCGTCCTTCGCCGAGATGATCGAGACCTGGATCGAGATGGCGACCCAGGACGGCTCGTTCGGCTGGATCGGCATCGCCAATCTGCCGTCGTCGTTCGCCGCCGCGGCGTACCTGCCCGACGAGGGCTTCGCCGAGGTGTTCACCGCGAACGACAACCACGTCACGATGGGCGGACAGTTCTTCCCCAACGGCCAGGGCGCGGCGGTACCCGGCGGCTACCGGGTCACCGGATCGTGGAGCTTCGGCTCCGGCACCGGCCACTCCGAGTTCGTCTGCGCCGGATTCTTCCCGATGGACGACGGCGAGATGCGCTGGGCCAGTGAAGGTTTCCCGGAGATGACAGTCGCGGTGATCCCGCGAGACGAGGTCACCTTCAAGGACGGCTGGCACGTGCAGGGACTCAAGGGCACCGGGTCCTATGACTACAGCGTCGAGGACGTGTTCGTGCCCGAGCACCGCACCTTCGCACTGTTCTCCTCCGAGCCACGCCGGGGCAGCTCCCCGGCCGGCCGGATGGGCATGATGCCCGTCACCGCCGCCGGTCACGCGGCCTGGGCGCTCGGGGTGTCCAAAAGCATGATCGACGACGTCCAGGAGTTGGCCGCGTCGAAGTACCGGATGAGTGATATGGCCTCGCTGGCCAGTCGTCAGACGTTCCAGAAGGGTCTGGCGCATCACGTCGCGGCCTGGCGGGCTGCCCGACTTCTGGTGCTCGACGCGTTCACTACCGCCGAGGCCGCCGTTGCTGACGGCGGGGAGCTGACCCCGGGGATGCGCGCCGATATGCGGGTCGCCGCGGTCTATGCCACCGACGTCGCGCGAAATTGTGCGGAGTGGGCGCACCTGGTGGCCGG
>CAIWCQ010000159.1 GCA_903911165.1 uncultured Actinomycetes bacterium
ACCGGGCACTCGAGTTGCCGTCCGGATCAGCGCGCGATGACCCTCGTGCAGGGCCCCCATGGTGGGCACCAGCATCACCCGACGGCCGGTGTGGCGCAGTGCCCGGGAAACCTCCGCCACCGTGCGCGGCGTCGGGTAGGTATTCAGTTCGCCGGCACTGAACTGTGCGGCCCTGGTGCTCATCGGCTCGGTCCCGCCGGATGGGACCATTCGGTCAACACGTCAATGACCTCCTCTGCCGCGTGCGCTCGCTGGGCGGTTCGCAGCGAATCGGCGCAATACGCCTGCGCCAGTTCGGAATCGACGTCCGCCAGAGCGGCCAGATGTGCGGCCACCGCAGCGGCGTCCCCTCGCGCGACGGGTCCGGTCAGAGCCGCCTGACCTCGCCTCAGAGTGTTCTCCAGAGCTGCCCGCGCGAGCGGCCCGACGATACGTTCGGCGAGTCCACCCGGTGCATCGCCGGCAGGCTGCTGCCCTAGCAGGTGAGGTCCGGCCAACGCGGCGCGTAACGCGGTCACCGAATCGGCGATCAGTGTGACGACGTGGTTGCTGCCATGGGCCAGCGCGGCATGGTAGAGCGTTCGCGCCTCCTCGCGAACGGCGAATGGTTCGCCGCCGATCTCGAGCACCAGGGACTGGGCGATGGCGTAACCGATCTCGTCGGCTGCGGTGATCCCGAAGCATGTCTCGCTCAGTCGGGCCACGTCCTCGTCGGCGCCGGTGAAGGTCATCGCCGGGTGGATGGCCAGCGGAACACAACCCTGGGCGGCCAACGGGGCCAGTATCGCGACTCCGTTGGCTCCCGAGGTATGGGCCACGATCGTGCCGCGGCGAACCGCGCCGGTCGCCGCAAGCCCGGCGATCAGTCCCGGCAGTTCGGAATCGGGAACGGTCAGGAGTAAGAGTTCGGCCCGGTCGGCGACCTCGGGAACCGCCAACACCGGAGTGTCCGGTAGCCGGCGCTCAGCGAGCCGCCGCGACGAAGCCGAGATGGCACTGCAGGCCACCACCACGTGATCGGCCCGTTCCAGTGCGACACCGAGGGCGGTACCGACCCGGCCGGCCGAAATGACAGCCACCTTCAGCCGAGCCGGTCGCAAGCCGTTGGGGGCACCCACCTGGAGGACCTCGCTGACATCGAAGGAACGTTCCGGGTCCCGACCCTGCGGATCCCGGACGGTCTGACCGATACTAGCGTCGCTTCAGCCCTTGCGGCGGCGGCGACCGCCGTCTCAGTCCTTGCGGCGGCGGCGACCGCCACCGGCCGTTGGGTCGACCTGCAGCCGCGACATCAGATCGGCGACCGAGTGGCCGCCGGTGTGCTGGCCCGTGGGCTCTTCCATGACGAGTTCTGCGACGTCCGATTCTTCAGCCACCGATTCTTCAGCAACCGGTCCTTCAGCAACGGGTACTTCAGCAACCGATTCGGGGGCCGACGGTTCGCCAGCCCGCGCGGCCCCGCCGTCACCGGCTGACCAGTGTCGGCCGCGACGCACCTCCGGCGGTCGCCACTGCGCCTCCGGTTGCGGACCGGGCACCGCAGCGTCGACCGACTGCCGATGCGAACCGCGGTATTCCGGTGGCTGCACAATCGGGGGCGGCGGCATCGGTGGCGGGGGCGGGGGCATCGGGGGCGGCGGCATCGGTGGCGGGGGCG
>CAIWCQ010000160.1 GCA_903911165.1 uncultured Actinomycetes bacterium
AAATCGGACTGGTGAGGACGGTGGGGAATCCGGCGATCACCGGTGTGCAAATCCCCATCAGCAAACCCAGGTCGTGATAAAAGGGCAGCCACGACAAGATGGTGGGCGGGGTCAGGCCGCCGTCGGCGAGAAAGTCGGTAGTGATCTGTTGCAGATTTGTCAGAACATTCTTGGAGGAGATCATCACCCCGGCCGGGGAGCGGGTCGACCCGGACGTGTACTGAAGGTATGCGGTGGCCTCGGGATCGCTCGGGTAGTTGTCGGCCACGGACCCGGACCGAACCGGAGCATCCAGATCAAGCAGGTCGACCTCGATCATCGCGGGGACGGAGTGGCCGGGCCGCGCCGACACATTGCGGGCGACGTCGCCGGCCACCGCGGACGTGGTGAGAACGACGGTGGGCTCGGCGTCACGTAGCACCGAATCAACGCGCTCATCAGCAACACCGCCCATCGGGACCGCCAACGGTGCCGGAATGAGCCCGGCCTGTAAGGCACCCAGAAACGCGACGATGTACTCAAGTCCCTGTGGCGCCGAGATCAGGGCGCGATCACCGGGTGCAGCGCACAGGCTGAGTTCTCGCGCCACATTCAGTGCTCGCCGGTACAGCTGCGGCCAGGTCAGGCTTTCCGGTACGCCGGCCCAGTCCAAGTCGTAATTCACAAATGTGAGTGCGGTGTCATCCGGCTGCAGCAGGGCGCGTTCACGCAGCAAAGCTGGAAGGCTGGTCTCAACCGCTTCTGTCACGCGCAGTAAGTTACCGTAGGCCCGGCAACGGGAGCCAGAAGCCGCGCGAATCCGTGGTCGTTGCGTGAGAGACGGGATAGTTTCGTTCGGTGCGTTCACATGATCGGGCAAACCTCGCGGCGACCACTCCGGTGGCTGTCATCGGCATGGCCTGTCGGCTTCCGGGCGGCATCGAGTCGCCCGAGAAACTGTGGAACGCGTTGCTGGCGGGCGATGATCTGGTGACCGAGGTTCCCCGCGATCGCTGGGACAACGACCTCTACTACGACCCCGAACCGGGTGTGGTGGGCCGGACGGTGTCGAAGTGGGGCGCGTTCCTCGACGACGTTGCTGGCTTCGATTCGGACTTCTTCGGTATCAATGAGCGCGAGGCCGCCGCACTCGATCCGCAGCACCGCCTGTTGCTGGAAACCTCGTGGGAGGCGATGGAACATGCGGGTCTGACCCCGGCGGCGATGAGCGAATCGCGCACGGGTGTGTTCATGGGTCTGACACATCTCGATTATCAATTGGTCAACGCGGATTCCGAGGCGATGGACGGTCCGTACGGGTTCGAGGGCAATACTTTCGCGATGGCCTCGGGCCGGATCGCCTATTCGATGGGATTGCACGGTCCCGCGCTGACCCTCGACACCGCCTGTTCGTCCGGCCTCATGGCGGTGCACATGGGCTGCCGCAGCCTCAACGACGGCGAAAGCGACCTGGCACTCGCCGGTGGCGCCTATGTGATGCTGGAACCGCGCAAGTTCGTTGCCGGGTCGGCGCAGAGCCACCTGTCCCCCACCGGACGCTGTCATGCCTTCGATGTGGCGGCGGACGGGTACGTGTGCGGCGAAGCCGCCGCGGTGGTGTTGCTCAAGCGCCTGCCTGACGCACTGCGCGACGGCGACCGAGTCCTTGCGGTGATCCGTGGCACGGCCGCCAACCAGGACGGCCACACCGTGAACATCTCGACACCGTCGGCGTCTTCGCAGGCCGCGTTGTACCGGGCTGCGTTGAACACCGCGGGTGTGGACGCCGGGACCATCACTATGGTCGAGGCGCACGGCCCGGGCACACCGGTAGGTGATCCCATTGAATACGCAAGCCTGAGTGAGGTGTACGGCACGGCAGGCCCCTGCGCGCTCACCTCGGTGAAGACGAACTTCGGCCACGCCCAGTCGGCTTCCGGAGTTCTCGGCCTGATGAAGACGGTTCTCGCGCTGCAGGGCGCGGCGATTCCGAAGAATCTGCATTTCACTCGACTGCCGGATCAGTTGGCGGCTATTGATACGAATCTCTTTGTGCCACAGGAGGTCACGGATTGGCCGACGAGTGGCGCGAATCCGCGCCGGGCAGCGGTGTCCTCTTACGGTGTGTCGGGCACTAACGTCCACGCCATCCTGGAACAGGCCCCGGATCAGGAACCCGACAGCGCCGGCGACACCCCACCGAAGACCGGATCATGGCTGTTCCCCCTGTCGTCCACCTCGGCCGAGGAACTGCGCCGCACCGCCTCCCGCCTGACCGACTGGGTGGACGCGCATCCGGATGTCACCCTGGCGGACCTGTCCTACACCCTGGCCCGCCGGCGCGCGCACCGGCCGGTCCGCACCGCCGTCATCGCCGGCAGCGCAACAGAACTCACCGAGGCGCTGCGCGCTGTCGCCGAGGGCGACACCCCGTATCAGGCCGCGGTCGGACACGACGACCGGGGACCGGTGTGGGTGTTCTCCGGTCAGGGTTCGCAGTGGGCACAAATGGGTACCGACCTACTCGCGAGCGAACCGGTGTTCGCCGAGACGATCGCCCGGTTGGAGCCGTTGATCGCCGCCGAGTCCGGGTTCTCGGTGACCGAGGCGATGACGGCGCCCGAAGTAGTCACCGGCATCGACCGGGTGCAGCCGACCGTGTTCGCCATCCAGGTTGCGTTGGCGGCGACCATGGCCGCACACGGGGCGCGCCCGGGTGCGGTGATCGGGCACTCGATGGGCGAGACCGCCGCGGCGGTGGTCGCCGGCGCACTGTCACTCGACGACGGTGTGCGCGTCATCTGCCGTCGCTCCCGGCTGATGGCCACCATCGCCGGCTCCGGAGCCATGGCATCGGTAGAACTTCCCGCAAAGCAGGTGCTCTCGGAGTTGACCATGCGCGGCATCAAGGATGCGGTGGTGGCGGTGGTGGCCTCGCCCACGTCGACGGTGATCGGCGGCGCAGGAGACACAGTTCGGGAGTTGGTGGCAGCCTGGGAGCAGCGTGACGTGATGGCCCGGCAGGTCGCCGTCGATGTCGCCTCGCATTCGCCCCAGGTCGATCCAATCCTCGACGAATTGGCCGGCGTTCTGGCGGACATCACACCCAGGACACCGGAGATTCCGTACTACTCCGCAACCGGATTCGACCCGCGCGAGGAACCGGTGTGCGATGCCAAGTACTGGGTGCACAACCTGCGTCGCACGGTGCGGTTCGCCGCAGCGGTGCGGGCCGCACTGGAGGACGGGTATCGGGTCTTCGCCGAACTCGCACCGCACCCACTGCTGACTCACGCCGTTGAGCAGACCGCGGACAGCCTGGACGTGCCACTGGCGGCGCTGGCGGGCATGCGCCGCGACCAAGCACTCCCCCTCGGATTGCTTCCTCTGGTGGCGGAGGTGCACAGCGCGGGCGCCACGGTCGACTTCTCCGTTCGGTCTCCACGAGGCCGACTGGTGGACGCACCCCTACCGACGTGGACGCACCGCCGGTTGTGGTTGAGCCAAGACCGGGAATCCTCAGCGCGCGGTGGTCACACCGTGTCGGCGCATCCACTGCTGGGACCGCAGGTGCGTTTGCAGGAGGAACCGGAGCGCCACGTGTGGCAGGCCGAGGTAGGCCTGGCCGCACAACCCTGGCTTACGGATCACCGGATCCGCACTGTGGCGGTGCTGCCCGGGGCGGCCTACTGCGAGATGGCTTTAGCAGCAGCCCGCACCGCGCTGGGCGAAGCCGCTGAGGTCCGCGACATCGTCTTCGAACAGGCGCTGCTCCTCGACGAGCAGACCACCCTCGGCGCCTCGACGTCGCTGGCGTCACCGGGTGCCGCCGACTTCCTGGTGGAGTCGCAACAGGGTGGCGGTTCAGCGGGGCTGGCCACCGCAATCCTGCGTGTCACCGCCGATGAGCAGCCACCCGCCTACGACATCGCCGCACTACTTGCCGCACATCCGGATGTCGTGGACGGCACCGAGGTGCGAGCTGCACTGGATCTGCGCGGTATCCAGTACGGCCCTGCGTTCACCGGCCTCGGTGCCGTGCACACCGGCGGGGATACCGACGGGTCCGTGCTGGCGGAGATCACCCTGCCAAGTCAGATCCGTTCGCAGGCAGGCGCGTACGGCATCCACCCGGCACTGCTGGATGCCTGCTTCCAGTCGGTGGGCGCCAGTGACCGGGTCCGCAATCTCGGCGCGGATGCGCTGGGACTGCCGGTTGGAGTCAAGGGGTTGCGGTCCTACGGCTCCACCCGAAACGCCCACTACTGCTACACCCGGGTGACGCAGGTGGACGCCGGCGGGATCGAGGCCGATATCGAGGTACTCGATCAGCAGGGTCAGATCCTGCTGAGCGTGCACGGACTGCGATGCGGCACAGCCACATCCAACGTCGACCGGGACGCGGTGCTGGCCGATCGCCTACTCACCATCGAATGGCGGCAGCGCGAACTGCCCGAGGCAAACCAATCCGACCCCGGAACCTGGCTTCTGATCAGCGCCGCCGCCGACGACGATGCGATGGCCGCCGGGTTGTCCGGCGCCCTGACGAGCCACTCCGCACACTGCACCACCATGCGTTGGCCACTGCAATCCGACCACACGGCGAATGCGGCGCAGTTCGGCGAGCATTTGCGTACCGGCGGATTCAGCGGCGTGGTGATCATCACGGAGCCGAATGCCGGTCATCCCAACGGCGCTGCAGCGCAACGATCTCCACTGCTGGGCCGCGACTATGCCCACCATCTGATTCGCATCGCCCGCGAACTGAGCCACAATTCCGGCCCGCTTCAGCGCCTGACTGTCGTGACCCGCGCCGCCCAGACCGTGCTGGCCGGCGACGTGGCCAATCTCGACCAGGGCGGCCTGCGTGGACTGGTGCGGGTGATCGGCGCCGAGTATCCGCAGTTGCACACCGGCCAGATCGATGCGGACGACACCACCGGTCCTGAGCAAGTGGCGCGGCAACTGCTCAGCGGTTCCGACGAGGACGAGACCGCATGGCGGGACGATGCGTGGTTTGTTGCGCGAATGTGCCCCACTCCGCTTCGCCCGGAGGAACGGCATACCACCGCAGTCGACCACGACCAGCACGGTATGCGTCTGCAGATCCGCACTCCGGGCGACCTGGAGACGCTGGAACTGGTTGCCTGCGAGCGAGTTTCGCCAGGACCGGGGCAGATCGAGGTCGCCGTCAACGTCTCCAGCATCAACTTCGCCGACGTCCTGGTCGCAATGGGCCTGTTCCCGGACATCGACGGAGGTCTACCCGAACTGGGGATGGATTTCGCCGGCGTCGTCACCGCGGTCGGTGCGGGCGTCACCGATCATCACGTCGGAGATCGGGTCGGCGGTTTCTCCCAGAACGGCTGTTGGGGAACGTTTGTCACCTGCGACGCGCGCCTGGCTGCCACCCTTCCGGCTGATCTGACCGATCATCAGGCGGTCGCCGTCGCCACGGCCACCGCCACCGCCTGGTTCGGCCTGCATGATCAGGCCGGGATCGAAGCCGGCGACCGGGTCTTGATCCACTCCGCAACCGGCGGTGTGGGCCAGGCCGCAATCGGTGTCGCCCGAGCGTCGGGCGCCGAGATCTTCGCCACCGCGGGTAATGAGGAGCGTCGACAGATGTTGCGCGACATGGGTATCAAGCATGTCTACGATTCTCGCAGCACCGAGTTCGCCGAGCAGATCCGTAACGACACCGAGGGCTACGGCGTCGACATCGTGCTGAACTCCCTGACCGGTGCCGCGCAACGGGCCGGGTTCGAACTGTTGGCCACCGGTGGCCGGTTCGTCGAGATCGGTAAACGCGACGTCTATGGCAACACCCGGCTGGGTCTGTACCCGTTCCGGCGCAACCTGACGTTCTATTACGTCGACCTCGCACTGATGTCGCTCAGCCACCCCGAACGGGTCGGGACACTGCTGCGCACCGTGTATCAACTGGTGGCAGACGGTGAGTTGCCGCCTGCGCGGCACACGGACTATCCACTGGCCGAGGCCGCGACCGCGATCCGTGTGATGAGCGCGGCCCAGCACACCGGCAAACTCCTGCTGGATGTCGACCGCACCGGACGCAGTCGCGTGGTGGTGCCGCCGGAGCAGGCTCCGGCTTTCCGCCGCGACGGCGCCTACCTGATCACCGGCGGCCTTGGCGGTCTGGGGTTGTTCCTGGCCGAGAAGATGGCCGAGGCGGGCTGCGGACGCATCGTGCTGACGTCGCGTTCGCAGCCGACGGCGCAGGTACTGGAGAAAATAGAGTTCATTCGCTCGCTGGGCGCCGATATCGTCGTGCAGTGCGGTGACATCGCCGATCCCGACACCGCGAGGCAGTTGGTAGCCACCGCTACCGCCACGGGTCTGCCATTGCGTGGCGTCCTGCACGCCGCGGCGGTCGTCGAAGACGCCACCCTGGCCAATATCACCGATGAACTCATCGAACGCGATTGGGCTCCAAAGGTTTACGGCGCGTGGAATCTGCATATGGCTCTGGAAGAACTCGGCGCCGACGAATCGTTGGATTGGTTCTGCTCGTTCTCCTCCGCAGCCGCGCTGGTGGGTTCACCCGGCCAGGGCGCCTACGCCGCGGCCAACAGCTGGCTGGACGCATTCACCCGGTGGCGCCGGGTGCAGGGCCGACCGGCGACCTCGATCGCCTGGGGCGCCTGGGGTCAGATCGGCCGCGCCACCGAGTTCGCGGCGGATACCGGTGCGGCGATCAGCCCGGACGAGGGTGCTTACGCATTCGGAACGCTGCTGCGCCACAACCGCGCCTACACCGGGTATGCGCCGATCATCGGCACGACATGGCTCACCGCCTTTGCCCAACGCAGTCCCTTCGCCGAAGCCTTTCGCTCCATCGGGGAGAGCCGAGCCGGCACCGACAGACTGCGCGCAGAGCTCAGCGATCTACCCCGCGACGAATGGCCCACCCGGCTGCGGCGGCTGATCTCCGACCAGATCGGCCTGATTCTGCGACGCAGCGTCGACCCCGACCGGCCGCTGTCCGAATACGGTGTCGACTCCCTCGGCGCACTTGAACTGCGCACCCGCATCGAAGCCGAGACGGGAATCCGGTTGTCGTCGAGCGACCTCGCCGTCGGTACCGTCCGCGGTCTGGCCGATCTGCTGTGCGAGAAGCTCGGCGGAACAACCGGCAGCGACGTGTCGGCGTAGTCGGGGTAGCTGTGAACGCCGTTGCGAAGGTGTGTCTGTCCGGACTCGTTCAGCTCGTCGCGCTCGCCGTGCTGCTGTTCGGGCCGGCCGGGGATGTCCATTACTGGCAGGCGTGGGTTTTTCTCGGGGTGTTCGCCGTGTCGGCGTGGATTCCCAGCATCTACCTCCAGGTCACCAATCCCGCTGCGCTGCAGCGGCGGATGCGCGGCGGCCCGGTGGCAGAGGGCCGGACGGTGCAGAAGGTCGCCATGGCCGGCCTGTACCTGTCCCTGGCGGCGATGTGTGTGACCAGCGCACTCGACCATCGCTTCGGCTGGTCATCGATGCCCGCGGCACTCTGCGTCATCGGCAATCTGCTGGTGGCCATCGGACTGGGTTTGACTGTCCTGGTTGTCACTCAAAACAGCTACGCATCCACAACCGTCCAGGTGGAGGCGGGTCAGAAAGTCGTCTCTACCGGTCTCTACGGAGTGGTCCGGCACCCCATGTACACCGCGAACGTGATCATCTTGGTGGGCCTGCCCCTGGCGCTGGGCTCCTACTGGGCGCTGCTATTCGTCGTACCCGGCATCGGGGTGCTTGCCTCGCGTATCGGCGACGAGGAAAGACTGCTGCGCGACGAGTTACCGGGGTACCGCGAGTACACCACGACGGTTCGTCATCGACTCGTGCCGTTCGTGTGGTGACCTGAGGCCGGGTTCGGCTCAGGCGCCGGCCGGGCTGTCGGCCAACCGTTCGCTCAACATCCCGACCGTGGGCGCAGCGAACAGGGTGGCCACACCTAATCGGCCACCGACAGCCGCGTTGATCGCGGCGACTGCCCGCATCGCCGACAGTGAATCCCCGCCCAGGTCGAAGAACGACTCGTCAAGACCGACTTGGTCTGCGCCCAATACTCTTTCGTAGATGCCGGCCAGGGTCCGCTCGAGTGGACTCACCGGCGCGCGATAA